>JBKHHH010000001.1:0-44690 GCA_046539285.1 Candidatus Aenigmatarchaeota archaeon
AACGTGGCAAAAATTAGAATAAAGTACGATCCTTCCGAGGAAAATGATAGTGAATACCTGGGGTTAATAGAATCAGTTGAGGATTCCATCAATAGATGTCCGTGGGCTCAGGAAGACTCTGATGTTGCTGAATATAGTACTTAATTGGGTTTGTTAATTGGCGCCGGCGGCAGGAGTTTCAGAACCTCTCCCGAAAGAGACGTCCGTGTATTTTCGTGAACGTTTTTGCCGTCTATGGAAGCAGAGCTTCCAAGTGTTGGGAACTTCGTTCCCAAAATAGGCAAAAAGGTTCTTTTGAACCTGCGTGGGCGGAAGCCCAGTGGATGTCTCGCTGTCATCCTCGCGTCAACACATCCGCGGACTCGAGTCCACCGCCTTAAACCTGACTCGGCCACACCGGCGCGTGAAACTATTTTATCGGAGAAAATTTATAAGTTAAGGTCCTTGAAGAATCATAAAGAGACAACTATCCTGACAAAAAAGAAAAATAAAAAGGAAAGGGCTTTGTTAAAAGCCCGCTGATGGTTCTTCGACTTCTGCGTCTTCAGGCGGAAGGAAAAGGTCGTCGTCGAGGGACGGGTTCAGTTCCATTTCAGCCTCCATGGATTCTTCTCCATAGTTGACATCGTGGGTTCCCTCACCATAGTTTTCTGCCCAGCTTTCGGTGGTTCTGATCATGTCTTCCATACTATCTTTGCCGGCCTGCTCTACAAGGCTTCCTGTGATCTTTGTCCACTTCTCTTCTCCGGCCTGAGTAATGTACATTGCTGTTTCGTCGCTGTTGTATATGACCACATAATCCTCGCCTGTTGATTCTATTCGCCAGTCGTGATCTTCTGTATCCATGTTTCTAGCTCTAATTCTCATTCCTTTGTCAAATTCTCCTCCTTCGTAACCTACCCAGGTTGCATCTACGCTTGAGATCTCTGGGGATGTGTTTTCTTCACCGCCGTTTTCAGGAGCCCCATTGGTATCGGTAGGTTCACCGCCCGTGCAACCGGAGACAACCGTTACAGCAAACAATATGAGAACCAGAACTACGAATCTCGATTTATTCGAGTTTAAATTCATGTTTGTCACCTCCTTACAAAAGGATGATTTAGTTTTAGTTCCCTAAGATTATAAAAATTAACCTCTCGTCTTTTGAACCACTCTCAAGAACTCATAAATTGTTTGAGGAGTTTAATCGGAATGAGTAAAGATCTTCTCGAATTTGATGCGGACAGAATATACGAATAGGGTGATAAACGCTGTATTAGAAAATAGTAATCAGATATCCAAGCTCTCGACCGCTTCCTCGGCCCCTAAGTCCTTTTCTATTTCCTCTATTCTTTCTTCACTTTTCCTGTTCTTTTCTTTTCCTTTACAGTCCATTTTCTTCATCTCCAGGTCTTCGCTTATCTCACGACACCTGTCTCTTATCTCTTTGCGGTTGAAACCTATCAAGGGTCTGATCACTGGCATCTCGACGGCCAGATCCTGTATCCTGTAGAGGTCGAAATCGTTGTCCGGCTTGTTTCCGGCCTCGCCGCTGATTATCGCCTTGGCGTTTTCGTCTTCGGCCAGCCTTTCCGCCACCCTGTAAAGAAATCTCTTGCAGAGCAGGCAGTTGATCTTTTCTTCTGTATTCTCTTCAAAGTTGAATATCCGGCTGCCTAGATCGAAGTTTTTCACCTCTAGATCTGCTCCGTAGCTCCAGCTCTTTAGTATTTCCAGGCTCTGTTCCATCCTTCCTCCGTCTTCTCTGTATGGACTTGTATTTCCATAGAGAAGAATGGGCTCGCATCCTCTTTTCATCATCAGCCACGTGGCCAGAAACGAATTGCAGTCGCCGTTGAACAGGGAGACAACCTTGCCCTGTGTCCCCAACGGAAGTCCGCCCGGCCCGTCTATTTTCTCGCCGAAGATATAGCATCTGTTCTGTCGAACTTCCAGGAAGATGGTCTTGTCCGGATTGTCCAGATCGACCTCTCTGTTCATTCTTTCCAATATTTCGGCTCCGACCTGTTCTTCCACGTCCTTGGAGCTGAAGGCGTGCTGCCCGGTTCTTCGAGCCCGGACGGCGAAAGTCTCGTTTTCTTTGATCTTTTCCTCGGCCAGATCACCGGCAACTTCCTTCATTTTCTCCAGATCGGTCTCGATCTTAATCGCCGGCGAGAGACTTACGATCCCAAAGACGCGTTCTAAGACGTCCGATGCAGCCTCTACTTCTTTCGTATGGACGAAAACACGGCCGTAGCCTCTTTCCACCTCACCCTCTACACTCCTTTGTTCGAGGCCGGATCGGATGTTTTCCATAAGTCTATCTTCAAAGCTACGTCGGACCCAGTCGCTCTTCAGGCCTATCTCACCATATCGGATCAAAATTACATCGTAGTTCATTCTATCAACTGGTTACAGAGTTTTTGGTTTGAGATATTTAACATTTCGGCATCCTTTCTAAATTATGAAAGATGTTTCAATCCCGGAGGAAGAGGAACTGATAGAGGAAATCATGGAACTATCAGGCGAGGATCTTGTTTTACTTTCGAAAATAGAGAGGACCTACCGAGAAGAAGAAATATTGAAAATGGAGTTAAAGGAAATATCTGATGATTATGTTTTGGAAGAAGGCCCGTCTTATCTTGATCCTCACGAATACTTTCTTCTTGAGACAGAGACTGTACCGCCAGAGATTGAAAGTAAACTGCACGAACTCAGTGAAATAGAGAAGAAGAGGATTGAATATTTGAAAGAGAGCAAGAAAAGCGAAGACCTCAGCGAGCTTGACTTGATGCAGACAATGTATGAAAAATATTCATTGAAAGACGATTAGCTTAGACAAGACTTGAGAAATTCTTCGAAGACCGGATTCGGTTCTTCGAACTGCGAAGTGAACTCGGGATGGAACTGTGTCCCGAGGAAGAAAGGATGATCTTCTAACTCTATGACCTGGACTATCTGGTTTTCTCCCTGAGCCCTTCCGGAAAGAACAAGTTCGTTTTCTTCCAGTATATCATGATATTCGGGGTTGACCTCGTAGCGGTGACGGAATCTTTCCTTGATCTCTTCCTCTCCGTATATTTCCCTCGCTTTAGTACCCTGTTTCAGTTCTGTATACTGTCCGCCGAGACGCATCGTCCCGCCCTTGGCCTTGACGTGCTTCTGCTCCGGTAGCAGGTCGACCACGGGATGCTCCGTCTCTTCGTCGACTTCCGTCGAATTGGCGCCTTCCAGACCGCATCTATTCCGCGCGAACTCGGTCACCATCAGCTGAAGTCCAAAACATAATCCAAGGAGTGGGATATTGTTCTCCCGGCAGTGTTCGACTACTTTGATCTTTCCTTCGGCACCACGTGATCCGAAGCCGCCGGGTATGATTATACCGTCCACGCCTTCGACTTCCCCTTCAACCGTGATCTCCCCTTCTTCGATGTCGGTCGTCTCGATGAACTTTATCTCCGTGTTGCATTTGAGAGCGGCGCTGCAGTGTTTGAGTGCTTCTTTGATCGAGACGTAGGAGTCCTTTAGTTTTGTGTACTTGCCGCAGAGGGCGACCGTCGCCTCCTCTTCCGGGTTTTCCAGATTGTGGACCAGTTCCCGCCATTCTTCCAGGTCCTTACCCCTGTCTTCAAGGCCTAGTTCTTCGCTCACGGAGCCACCGAGTCCCTGATTCTGGAGGATCAACGGTATCTTGTAGACCCACTTGACATCTGGGTTTGAGACCACGTTTTTCTCCGGCACGTTGCAGAACAGAGATATCTTTCTTTTCGTCTTATCTGTAAGTTCGTTTTCGGCCCGGCCGATAATCACGTCCGCATTCAGTCCGATGCTCTGCAGTTCTTTGATCGAGTGTTGCGTCGGCTTGGTTTTCTGTTCACCGACCGTCGGCAGGTAGGGAACGAGAGTTACGTGGATAAAACAGGTATCTTCATCGGGTAGTTCCGATCTTAGCTGACGGATTGCCTCCAGATAGAAAAGGTTCTCGATGTCGCCGACCGTTCCCCCTATTTCTATCAATACAACCTCGGCGCCTTCCTCTTCCGCCACCTTTTCGAATCTCTCCTTGATCTCGTCCGTTACGTGGGGAATGATCTGCACAGTCTTGCCCAGATATTCACCGGCCCTCTCCTTGTCGATGACTGATTTGAAGATCTTGCCCGAGGTCAGGTTCCAGTCAAATTTTCCTCTCTTGCCGAGAAACCGTTCGTAGTGGCCGAAGTCCATGTCGACCTCGCCACCGTCGTCGAGAACAAAGACCTCGCCGTGCTCGATCGGGTTCATCGTGCCTGGATCGACGTTCAGATAACCGTCACATTTTATGGGCACGACGTCGTAACCTTTAGACTGTAGTATTTTGCCCAGAGAAGCGGAAACCAGACCCTTTCCGAGGCCGGATAACACACCGCCGGAAATGAAGACCCACTTTCGCTGCATATTAATATTTACAGAGACTGACTTTAAAATTTTTCTCTACTCGAGAACAGCTATTTCTAGCTGACATATTCTGAATCCCGAAGGAAGAACCGTAGTTGTCTATCTTGTCCGTGGCTGATGCCTATTCGACTGCTCTTGTCTATCTCCCTTTCCTCAACTTCTCTGCCTCTCTCAATCCGAATTTCTGCGTCCTCTTTGGTCACGTCGACGCCGTTTTGGTCTAGATCGATATCCATCGCCTGTGTAAGTTTCCCAGGCCCCGAAGTAAGTTGAGATTTGTCTCTTAGCCCGCGGTTGGATTTCATTTCATCGAGGCCCTCTCGGGGCTCTAAAGCACGGATCAGGACGGCGCCTGGTCTTCCCTTGCTGTGGGTAGTGATGTTGAGCAGATGGTACACACCATAGCAGAGATAGACATAAACCCGTCCCGGTTCGCCGAACATTACTCTATTTCTTTCCGTTTCACCATTGAAGGCATGTGAAGCAGGATCGTCCTCTCCGTAGTAGGCCTCCGTCTCTACTATCGTTCCTGACATCCCATCTTTGATCAGAACCTTGCCCAGCAGCCCCCGGGCTACAGTAGCTGCATCCCTTTCGTAGAAGTCACGTGATAGCGGCATTTTATCACAACCAGGACATCAGACCCTTGCCGATGAGTATCAGCCCAAGGATCCAGAAAACGATGGCGAACTTGCCATAATGGGTTCTAGCTAAGATTAGGAGTAGTCCTGCTAGGATATCGACCGTGCCGAGTAGTTTTGCCGACATTATTCTTCTTCCGTGCTCAGTGTTTCCAGCTCACCGGCCTCTTCCATCTTGAGTAGAGAAGTGGCTAGCTGGCGGCCACCGACAACCTCCGGCCGGACAACTACCTGGGCTCCTACCTTGTGCAGCCGCTTAACGGCTTTTTCGTCGCTGGCTTTCCCGGCTAGAATCAGGTCGGGGTTCAGATCCCGGGCCGACATCAGGACATATATATTGTCTGCGTCCTGGTCTAGAGCTGCAACCAATCCCTCGGCTTCTTTGATGTTCGCTTTTTTCAAGATCTCCTCGTCCATCGGGTTGCCCTGTAGAGCCGGTACCTTGCTTTCGGTTCCCTTCAGCTTGTCCGTGTCCTCTTCGATGATCACATATTCCTGGTTGTTGTTTTCCAAAGTCTCGGCTACGTACTTACCCAGTTTTGTGTAACCGCAGATGATGATGTGGTCTTTTTCTTTTCTCATTTTTGCAAATTCACCTCTTATTTTGCCTAGTACATTTCGAATCCTCCCTTCGAGTATTATTTTAGCCAGTTGGGAGGCAACGTAAAGGAAGACGCCCATTCCGGTCAAGACCAAGATCATCGTCAACCAGAGACCTTCTACGGTGTTCGGTCCGGCCGTGAAAGCGCCTACCGTGGTGACGGAAAGGACAACGTAATACAACGATTCAACAAATGTGTAGCCTTCGACTCGACTGTAGGCAAGGGCCCCGCCGACAAAGATTATTGCGACGAAGGTAAGTCCCCAGAGAAGCTTGCCCATGTCCTTTCTTCCGTCCATAACCTAAACTTACTTTGTTTTTTATTTAAAATTTTGTTATTTAAGATATATTATGAACCGTACGGAGCTGGAGATAAAGCTTGAGAGACTGGACAGCTTCTCCGAGCCTAAGCCTGAACTGGAGCAGTATCAGACCCCGCCGTCTATAGCGGCCGATCTTCTCTGGAGCCTGTATATGAACGGCGAGCTGGAGGGAAAGAAGGTCGTCGACCTGGGCTGTGGAACCGGACTGCTTGCGATCGGGGCCAAGCTACTCGGTGCCGGAGAAGTGGTGGCTGTAGATAAGGACAGGGAGGCGATAAGATTGGCCGAGGCGAACGCAAGAAGCCTGGGTCTGAACGTTGAGTTTGTATGTGAGGAGATAGAGAACGTGGATCTGAGAGCCGATCTTGTTCTCCAGAACCCACCCTTTGGATCGCAGGAAAAGGGCAGTGACCGCCCCTTTCTTGAAAAGGCTCTGGAAGTTGCTCCGATCGTCTATTCCTTTCATATGAAGGAGACGGACGGTTTTGTCCGCAAGTTCGTCGAGAGTTTGGACGGAAAGGTGGTCGATTGTGTGACCTTTGATTTTCCACTGAAGAGAACGATGCCTTGGCACGAGAAAGAGAAAAAACTAATCGAAGTAAATCTTTACAGTATTGAAAGAAAGTAGTTACTCGGCTCGAACTGCATTGATCTGTCCGTCCTGTCCCGGTCGCGAAGTTATCTTTGCCTTCCCGTTCTCTGTTTCGACCACAGTTCCCTTGGTCAGAATGTTTCTCCGCGCGAGATGCGGGTTGGACGGAGTCTCGAGCACGTTTTTGATTTTTTCTTTCTTTGTCTTCCCTGCTTCTGGATCGGTTACATTGGCCTCGCTGGCGAACCTCAGCCGCGTCTTCTCATTCTTCTTGCCTCTGGTTTCGACGAACTTTCGTCTCTCTTCGTCGGCCAGCTTGCAGTCCAGAGTCTCGCGACCGAGCTGATGCTTTCTGTGCTTGCGCTTCTTGGTTTTCTTCCCGCCGGATATCTTTCTTCTGGATTCTTTGTGCCACATAATTTGACCAATTGTCTTTTCTATACTTAAATATCTGTCCCCATAATTTTAAATATCAAGTAAAGAAATTCAAAGTTGATACAATGTCAGAAAACGGAAAAAGACCACTGGACGCTCTTGAAAGAGCACGAGACAAGAGAGTAATTGTCAAGATAAAACCACATGGAGATCAAGAAAACAGCAGCGAAGTTGTTGGAACCTTAAAGGCTTTTGACCTGCATCTCAACCTCTGGTTGGAGAACGCAGAGAGAAGGGCCAGCGATGCTACTACCAAGTTGGGTACCGTAGTGATCCGAGGCGACAACGTGTTGTTGGTTTCTCCTGAATAGAAAGATTTTTAAGCCTTCGTTCTGAAGTTTAGGTGGTGATATAATGGCAAAGGGTACGCCATCCTCTGGAAAAAAGAAGAAAGGAACGCACGGTATCTGCCGACGTTGTGGGAAGAAGGCCTTTAACATCAGCAAGGGTTATTGTGCAGCCTGTGGCTTCGGCAAGACCAAGAAAATGAAGGACGAGAACTGGAAGAACAAAAAGATAAGCGGAGAAAGAAAGGAGTGATATAGATGGGAGAAGTAGCAATTCGAGTTAAAGTTTCACCGGAAAGTCCGGAGATAGATCTTGAACCTTTGGAAGAAAAGGTCCGTGACCAGTTTCCGGTCAAGGATGTTCAGGAGGAAGCCATTGGCTTTGGACTCAGTGCCCTGAAATTCTTGATTGTCAGAGATGAAGACGAAGGCGGGACCGACGACATTGAGAACGAGCTGGAGAAAGTAGAGGGAGTAGCTTCCGTCGAGGTCGAAGACGTAACACTTCTTTAGCAATTATAAATAGTTTCTGTTGTATCTCTTTTCTATGTTTAGACCAGAATTTTTCGATTCAGAAGAAAGACAAGAAGAGATCGAAGAATATGTCAAATGCCTTCTGGATACCCTGGACGAATTAGATGTCTATGTAGATGACTTTGAAGAAAAGTTTGATGATATCTACGGCGAGATTCCCGAGGAGGCTACTTCCTATATTGATAATTGTCTTGTTGATATGCGAAAAGCGAGCGAAACTATAAGAGATCACGGAGAAGGACTTTTGCAAGGCAACCTGACCGGTGAGGATATAAGTTATCTAGGAAGAGTCTATTACGATCTAAATTTAATTAAGGCTAACCTGGAGTCAGTAGTCATCTTTTACGAGAATCATTTGAAAGACAGGCGGGAGTAAAACTTCGATGGTGGGCTCGACGGGATTTGAACCCGCGACTCCAAGGTTTCTCCGTAGTTAAGAGCCTTGTGCTCTGCCAGACTGAGCTACGAGCCCATATTAGCTATCATTTGGCTGAGAGAAATATAAGTTTTTACCTACTTAAGCTTGAGGTTTTTAATCTCACTGTTCCTTTTCAGTAAGGTCCTGATTTTCTTTATATTACTTCCATTGCTACCGATAACTCTTCCACGATCGCTCTTCTCGACTTCTACGTAGGCAGTATCGCCTTCTATATTAACATTCTTTGACTTCATGATCATATTTTTTACTAGTTCTTTTTCATTTTCTTCATGGTATTCAAAGACCTTGATCCTCTTGTTCAGCATTTTTCCAATGTTCTTTATCTTGTCGCCGTTTTTGCCGATAGCCAAGCCTGCTTTACCTGGTTCTACAAGAAAGTAGGCTGAGTCTTCGTCCTGTACGCAGTCAATTACCTCTACCCCGGTCTTGTCCTCGAAGAGAGAGATAGCCTGGATCGTCCCTTTGTCGAATTTCTTTTTCATCTCTATCTAATCACTTTTTTTGTTCGGCTTGAAAATCAAGTCGCACATCCCCGTGCCTACTGGTACAGTCTGATTAATCAGTACGTTCTCTACTGTCGAATTAAGCTCGTCAACTTCACCGGCTATGGCTGCGTCGGTCAGATTTCTTACTGTTACCTCGAAGCTGGCTCTGGCCAGCACGGATCCTTTCTCCCCGGCGATACCGTATCTACCGATTGCCTTTATCTCGCCGTCTACGGTCATAGTATCGGCGACAAGCATCATATGTCTGATATCGACGTCGAGTCCCTGATCTTCTATTGTATTACTTCCTTCCTTGAGGATGCTGTTTCTTCCTGCTTCGATGCCAAAGACCTTCATCATCTCCCGTGGGTCACGGCTATAAGTTCGTGTAGCGTCGACACCTTCTATCTTTAATACCTTTTTCAGATTCGTTCCCAGTGTCTGGATGTGCCATTCATCGTTTTCTTCCAGGATAACCGCCTGGGAAATTCCCTTTATTCCACAAAGATGTTTGTCCATTACCTTGTTCTTTATTTTTTGCAGGTCTCGGACGGAGGCATCGTCTTTTTTCGGCTTGACCTTGATGATGTCGTCCTTCACTTCTGCTTCGTGTTTTCTTCTTCCCTTGTTGAGTTGGGAAACGACTTCTTCTCTGTCCATTCCTATTTCTTCTAGAATTTCATTGTCGAGCTTCAACTCGATAACGAGATTTAGTAAATCTAGGCTATCTTCGTCCACGACGTCTTCGCACTTGGTTTCCTTTATCTTGTTTGCTATCTCCTTCACGCCTTTTTTTGTCTGGTAGTCTTCTTCTAGGTAGACGTTCATCGTCGGAGTTTTAATTGTTTTTCTGGCGTCGACGATTTCTATCAATCTCGGTAGTCCCTGGGTAATTTGAACACCTTCCGAACCAGCTATATGATACGTACGCATTGTCATCTGCGTGGCCGGTTCGGCGATAGACTGAGCTGCGACCACACCCACAGCTTCACCGGGCTCATATTTTAATTGCTTGTATGATTCCTTTGTGTTTTCAATTATCTTTTCTGCTTTCTTGGCTGTCGGTTCTTCCTTTTCCAGTTTTTCCAATAACCTGTCCAGAACTCTCCGGGGCAGATCTTCTTCCAGTTTCTTTATTTCTTTCTCATAATCCATTTTAATCCTCTTCTATTGGAACTTCGCCTCTTTTGCTTTTTGCAGGATCGATTCCGTCTTCTCCTGGAGTAAACTGAACTATAATCTTTCTGTTGTCTCTGACGGTTCCGTCCTTTTCCACCTTGAGGTCCTGTAGCGCGTTGACCAGCCTTCTTTCCATGTAACCACTTTTCCTTGTTCTCAGGCTGGTGTCCATCAGACCCTCACGGCCGTTCATGACCAGGAAGTACAGTTCAGCTGGTGTTAATCCTTTCTTGAAAGAAGACCTTACAAAGCCATGTGCTTCTGGAGAAAGCTCGTCTCTTTCGAACAAGGACAGAGTTCTGTTCTTGTATCCCCGATGGATCCTGTTGCCCTGTAATGTCTGCTGGCCAACGATACCTGCAATCTGAGTTAACTGAATCATACCACCACGGGCACCCGACTTTGCCATTGTTACAGCCGAGCTGCTAGCCGGCAGGTCGTCGGTAATGATCTCGTTGGCCTCGTTCTGAGACTGACCTAGTTCCCTTTTGATCAACGATTCGAGCGACTCTTTGGTGGTTTTACCCGGCATTCTCTCTATTTTATCGTTTTCGAAATCTTCAATTAGGTCTCTGACATTTTCCTCTGCCTCTTCGACCACCTCACCTACTTCGTTTACGGCCTCATCTGAAACAGAGATATCCGAGATGCCGATTGTAAATCCTCTCATGTCCAGGTATTCCAGGGCCAGACGATTTATATTATCCATGAATTTTCTTGCCTCGTCGGTTCCGAACTTTCGCTGTACCTTTTCTACAATATGTCCCTGGAAGGCACCGATTGCTGCTTCGTCTATGATCCCTTCTTTCAGTTCTCCATTTTCGATCACTACAGGCTCGCCGCTTTCGCTCTCAAATCTTAAGTTTATATCCGGTAGAATCGCAGAGAACAGTTCTTTTCCGGTTATTTCATCCTCTTCGAACTTTTTTTCTATGCCTATCTGCATTAACATTCTCTGGGCCCTCTCGGCCGGGATTGTAGTACCGTCCTTGGTCAGAGTATAGCTTCCCGAGATTTGGTCCTGAATGCAACCGATTATAGGTCCACCGAACCGTGGACTTCTCAGGTTTTCCTGGACCAGCATCAGTTCTTCCGCCTCTGCTCTGGCTTCTTCGGTCTGTGGTACATGGAGGTTCATCTCGTCACCGTCGAAGTCAGCATTGTAAGGTGCGCAGACGCAGAGGTTTAGTCGGAAAGTCTTCCAGGGCATAACACGGACTCTGTGAGCCATGATACTCATTCTATGTAGAGATGGTTGGCGGTTGAACAGTACGACGTCGCCGTCCTGGAGATGCCGCTCGACCGTCACACCCGGCTCGACTTCTTCGGCGATTTTATCACAGTTTTCTTCTGTGATCTTTTTCTTCCCTCCGTCCTGTCTTATTAGATAGTTAGCTCCGCCCAGTGTGTCCGGTCCTTTTCTTACAATGGCCTTCAGTTCGGGTATATTCTTTTCCGTGGCCTTGATCGGTATGGTTAGTTCCTTGGCTATTTCTTCGGGAATTCCGACATCGTTGATCGAGATGTTCGGATCCGGCGAGATAACCGTTCGGGCCGAGAAGTCGACACGTTTGCCGGCCAGATTGTTCCGGAATCTCCCTTGCTTGCTCTTCAGTCTCTGGGTTACAGTTTTCAGAGCCCGGCCACTTCGGTGCCGGGCCTGAGGAACTCCGGATAGGTTGTTGTCGAAGAACGTCGATACGTGGTACTGCAGGAGTTCCCAGAGGTCGTCGATGATAAAGTCTGGGGCTCCAATTTCAATATTATCTCTTAATCTCTGGTTTATTCGAACCAGATCGACAAGCTTATGTGTTAAATCGTCTTCCGACCTTTCGCCCGATTCCAGTGTGATAGATGGTCGCATGGTTACCGGCGGTACAGGCAGTAAAGTCAACACCAACCATTCCGGTCGGCCTCCGCCCATCTCGAACTTTTCAACTGTGGCGTCGGTTATGTCCTCGAACCACTCCCTTATTTCAAGTGGTGTCATGTCCGTTCCCCCCTGTCGGAAGTTGTGCGGTCTCTGTCTGGTTATTTTCTGCTGCTTGGCATCACAGTGCGGGCACTTGCTTCTCTTCTTGAGATAAAGCTCGTAGAGCGGATCGTTCATTTCTTCGAGTTCCTCGTCCGTAGCCAGTGGTTCGTGGCATTCCTGGCAGGTGGCTCGAAGCAGCTTGTATACAGTCTTGGCGTGTCTTACATGTATAACCGGCCGTGAGAGATCAATATAGCCGAAATGGCCTTCACAGGTTCCAATTCTTCCACCGCAGGTCCGGCAACGCATCCCGGGGTCGATGACACCCATCCGGGGATCCATAACACCGCCTTCGGCCGGGTAACCACTCTTGTCGTATAGGTCCGGCTTCGTTATTTCGGCTACTCCCATTTCCTTGATCTGTTTTGGTGAAAGTATCTTGAACTGTACTTTGTCTATCTTGTTAGGCATTATATCACTCAATTTCTCCTACATCCAGTTTTGGATAGATTACCATTGATTTTAGCTCGTCCAGCATCAGCTTGAAAGCGTAGCTCATCGATACCTCTTTGATGTCACTTTCCTTGCAGAGCGGACAGTAGTATTTGTCTTTATTGAGGTCACGGACTGCGATCAGACCGCATTCTTCGCAGACAGGCAGTGTTGACTGGTCCGAGGAGAACCTTTCCTTCAGTGTCAGGCTGGTTCCGTGGGCTACAAAACAGTCCTTTTCCATCTCCCCCAGCCTTAGGCCACCTTCCTTGGCCCGTCCTTCCGTAGGCTGTTTTGTAAGCAGAGTCACCGGTCCCCGTGACCGGGCATGTAGCTTGTTGGCGACCATATGCTCTAATTTTTCGTAATAGATGATTCCCTGGAAGATCTCTGCCTCCATCATCTCTCCTGTCATTCCATTGTACATTACTTCCTTCCCGTCGGAGCGGAAACCGAGTTCCTTCAGCTGCTCCTTGAGATCCTTTTCTTCGTTTCCTGTGAAAGGTGTGGCGTCGATTCTTTTGCCTCTCAGTGCACCGACCTTGCCGCTCATGATCTCGAGTAGCTGTCCGACAGTCTGTCGAGAAGGAATACAGTGCGGGTTCATGATAATATCCGGGGTTATACCGTCCTTGGTAAACGGCAGGTTTTCTTCGGATTCAATTAGACCAATAACGCCCTTCTGTCCGTGCCGGGTTGCGAACTTGTCACCAAGCTCAGGTATTCTCTGGTCCCGGACGGTTGCCTTGACAAGCTTGTTACCTCCTTCTGTCTCCGAGATGAGAACCTTGTCCACGGTTCCACCTTCACCATGTCTTACGGTGACTGAGGTTTCCCTTCTGTTCTGCATGCCGGCCGTGAACTCGCCGCTGCCCATAAACCGTAGCGGTGAGGTCTTGCCGACGACGACTCCACCGGCTTTGATGTCCATTTCCGGAGGAACGATGCCGTCTTCAGATAACTTTGAGTATGTCTTTTCCGACCTGTATCCTCGTACATCCTTGTCGGGGAGGCCGATCTGATCTTCCTGGCCTCCTGAATACCGCTGTTCCTCGGCGTCGTAGGTTCGGAAGAAGTAGCTCCTTCCCAGTCCTCTTTCGATGCTGCTTTTGTTCACCACAACGGCGTCTTCCATGTTAAATCCTTTGTATGAAATTAAAGCGATGACAAGGTTCTGTCCAGCCGGATGGTCTTCTAAGTTAAGTGTTTTTTCCATCTCTGTAGTGACCAGTGGTGTTTGAGGATAGCTGAGCAAGTTGCTCTTCGTATCGGCTCTTAGCGGGAAGTTTCCGGTATAGAAGCCCAACGTCTGACCTACCATTTTTGCTCCGTAGTTGACACGGTCACCACGATTGTATTCCGGGAACGGTATCAGGGAAGCGTTCAGTCCCAGTATAGAGGCCGGGTGAAGTTCGAGGTGGGTATGCTTTTCTGTTATGTCTTCTTCTCTGGTCGCAACAAGTAAACCTTCTTCTTCGGATGCGTCGATCCATTCAATTATACCCCTTTCAACCAAGTCGTCCCAGGTCATCTCATCCTTCTCTATCTTTTCTATATGCTCTTCTGTGAGAAGAGGCTCGCCGTCTTCGATTCTGATCAAAGGTCTCCTGACACGCCCGGAGTCCGTGTTGATCTTGATACTGTCTTCTTCTTCATTTTGGGTTATGTTAAAGTCTTCGGGGACAATACCGCTTCTTCTCTTGTCCTTTATTTCAGCGACTAGTTCTTTTGGTTCTTCGGTTTCTCCCATGAATCTTCCGTTTAAAAATATGTCTGTCATTCTAATCCCTTTATTTCAGTTTTCAGATTTTTTAGGACTTCTTCTGCTTTGTCTTGTTTCATTCCCGTAGAAATGCTGGCCAGTAGGGCCAGGTATTTTCTCAGACCGATCGTCGGCCCTTCTGGTGTCTGTGTTGCTCCCAGTCGTCCCCAGTGTGTAGCATGGAGCTCTCTTGCTTCGAAGTGTTCCTGCTGTGTGGACAGGGGCGAAACAACGTTCCTTAGATGGGAAAGCGTTTTAATATAATTAGTCCTTTCCAGTCTCTGGGAGACACCGGTTCTTCCACCGACCCATAGGCCAGTGGCGAAAGCGGACTGAATCTGATTGGTTAGCATGTCTGACTCCACGACAGTGTTTACTGTCGGTACCTTGCCTCTCCGGGCGATCTTGTGGTAGTTATACTTTATGCGTGAGATGAGACCGACTCTTCCCAGTAGCTTGCTTCTGAGCAGGATCTCAAGCAGGTCGGAGCTAGTTCTCAATCTCTTGTTTCTGTAGTGATCGATGTCGTCCGGATTCAGCTTTCCGTGTGATATGTATAGCATCTTTTTTGCGGCCCTTCCCAGATAATGGGCCTTCATCATCCTGTCCTCTTTGTCCTGTCCGATATGCGGTAGAAGATACTTGTCGATGACTTCTTCTGCCCTCTCCTTTCTGTATTCTTTCTGGGAGACCTTCATCTTCTTTCCGATGAGTTCGAGTGCCTCCTCTGTATCGGACGCGTCTGTCTCGTATAGATTAGCATAGATTTCTTCCTGATATTCGTCTTCGGGTGTGATCGACTCCACGATTTCTTTGTCCGTCTCCAGACCCAGTCCCCGGAGGAGAACAACCAGCGGTAGCTTCCTTGCGTTGGCAAAGGATATCGTAATCAATCCGTCTTTGCGCTTGTTAATGGTATGTCTCTGGCCCCAGCCTCTTCGCTCGGAGTTGATCCGGGCCGCGTATTCGATCTTTTTCTTGTTCTTTTCTTCGACGATGACACGGTTTGGAGCCACCTCTTCCAGGAGAACCAGTACCCTTTCCGTACCGTTGATGATAAAGTAGCCTCCGACGTCATCCGGGTCCTCTCCGGCCTCGATCAGTTCTTCATCGCTCATGTCGGATAGCGGGCACTTGTCGGAACGGACCATGATCGGCATTTCACCGATTTTGACGTCCTTCTCTTCCTTGACCTCGCCGTCTCCTTTCGTGGTCATATTAAGAAATATAGGAGCGGCGTAGCTGATACCCCTCAGCCTTGCTTCCTGTGGTAGTATTTCTCTCAGACTGCCATCTGCCTCCTTGACAGAAGGCTTGCCGACCCTGACTTCACCCAGTTCGACCTCGAAGTCTCCGAGCCGATCTGATTCTGGTTCTATCGTGCCGATTTCGTCGATAACTTCCTGAATTCTTTCGTTGATAAAGTGGTTGAAGGACTCGATTTGGTATCTGGCAAATCCCTTCTCTGAGCGGAAGGCTTTCAATAATGTTTCGAATCTACTTTCTTTCATGTTTATCGATCTAATCTTTGATTACGAGCCTGTAGTAGGTGGATTCTTCAGCAGTAGGACTGTTTCGGGTGATCTTCAGCACGTCCCCGACCTTGGCATCTATCTCCTTGACAACAGGATCGTTCTTCTTGATTTTGGGGAGTTGCTGCGCTTTGATGTCCATTTCCTCCAGGAGCTCTTCTTTTTCCTCAGAAGAAAGGATCTCGTGCTCAGGGACCATTTTGTGCTCAGTTACCTTGTACTTCTTGGTCATTTATCCACCGATTGGTTCATAGAGACGTCTTGTTTTCGACTTGTTGATTGAGAAGTTTATCATGAACTGGTATTGTCCTTTATCGATTAACCTTTATAAAGGTTTTGGTTTTTCGTCCTTTGTTGTAGTAGTGGGCTCGACGGGATTTGAACCCGCGACTCCTGGGTTTCTTTCCTCATCGACATATTGTCTTGGTTCTTTCAACCTTAAATATGAAACAGAGTTTCAATTTTGCGAAACCTGTTTCGCAAATAGTTAAAAGCCCAGTGCTCTGCCAGACTGAGCTACGAGCCCATCTGTATGATAATGGCGCCGTGACCGGGATTTGAACCCGGGTCAGAGCCTCGACAGGGCTCTATGCTAAGCCACTACACCATCACGGCTCCTGGCTTATTATGAAAGGAAATTAGGGGCTGGCAACGTCCTGGATTTCACAGCTTTTCGCTGATACTGTCCAATTCGCTGGAGGACTTTTCTTCCGTGTTCGGAATGGGTACGGGAGTTGCCCCTCCGCTTTGGTCGCCAGCCTTACCATTATTTAGAACAAACCTTTTTAAATGTTTTACTCGGTTTTCAGTTTCACGCCAGAGGAAAAGCGTCTAAATTCGTCCTTGCCTATTATGCCCCTGATCGAGGCCTGGGGTAGCTTGATGTGGTCTACTGCTTCCAGCAGCGGCTTAACCTTGTAATGCAAAATTCTTTCTTCACCGGATCCTATCTGGCCCAGCTTCCAGGTCAGTTCAGTGCCTTCCTCAGTTTTCTCGACATCCGGCTTGATTCCACCCTCAAAGTCCTCCTGGACGCGGGCTACCGCCGGTACGAAGTCCTTAACAACTACATTTTTGGCTCTGCCGATCACTCCGTTCTTTATCTCAAGTGAGATAGTGAAGATACTTTCGTTCTCTCTTAGTTCCGTTTTCCTGATTTCCTTGACGATGACCGGTTTCTGCAGGTAGAGGAAGGTCCTGTAGGCCAGGTAGATCAGGATTGCAATCAAAATATAGATCGGCCAGTAGTTGATCTGGTATTCTACGGTCTTACTTTCGCCGGGTTCGATGCCCGTTTCCCATTTGAATATCGATCCTCCTTCAGCCGATTCCCTTTCCACATCCTTGCTCGTCAGAAGGTAGTTGTAAGGCCGGTCGATTTTACGGGTTATTTTGTCGTTGTAAACTACGTTGCCGGTATTTTTTATTTCGATCATTTCTGACCTGAACAGTGGATTTTCGGAAGTAACTTCGTTGGTTTCGATCCCCTTGACCTCTTCTATCGAAATATCCTTCTTGCCCTGGTCGAAGATATTGCCTCTGGCCGTAATCCTGTAACTTAGTTCATAAGTGCCCGGTGCCTGATATCTGTCCAGTTCGAAGGAGGTCTTCATCTGATTTTGTTCTTCTGTCTCGAGTTCCCCGGAGGCGGTTGCGCTGTTTATATTTTCCCCTTCCCGGGTCAGGTTGACCAGAAAGTTTACCGTTTCGAAGTCGCGGCTACCTGTGTTTTTAGTGTTGATGCTGGCTGTTATCTCCTGATCTGGTTTAAAGGTGTTCTCGGCTGTAAAGTTACTGGCGTCTATCGAGTAGTTGCGGAGGACGATGAAACAAATTTCTTCCCTGCTTTCTATGCTTCTGTTTTTGAGAGAGAAGACAGAAACGGTCAGATCATATTTTCCCATGGCCGCATCATTTGTCGGTATAACGTCGATCGTCGACAGACCGGTCTCTCCCGCTTCAAGTTCCAGCGTGCGGTCGTTTATATAGGCCCATTCGTTATTGGGACCGGTAGTTCTGACTGAGAATCTACTCTCTTCGGTCAGGTTGTTTGTAACTCCGATCTTAAATTCTCGAGGAGTAACAAGACAGCCTCTTTCTTGGTTGAGGATGATGTTAGAAGCAGCCACTCCCGACGGTAGGACGAGAAGGGTTAAAAGGAAAACGACCGGTAAAAATGACCTTTTCAATTGTTACACCTATTAGTAATTAGTTTCAGACTAATAAATAAATATTTGCCGGGCCTATTTCTTGAACTGCGAAGCCTTGGGCAACAGGTCGGAATGTGTCAGGAACAGACTGCGGCAACAGTATCTCTCCAGGCCTAGGTCGTCCAGCACTTCTTTGGCGTCCTCGCCGTCTTCTGTTCTTTCCTTAAATTCTTCCCAGAGGTGACCGACCGGCTTTCCACAGGATATACATCTGACAGGTATGATCATCTTATCATCTCTTGCTTCTCTGTTTGTGCTTTCTGGCTCCCTTTGAGGAGACAGATGGTTTGTGGGCTTCGGTGGTTCTCGGATCCCTGACAAGCATGTTTCTGTCGTATTCTTCCATCTTTTCCTTCAGTTCATCGTCCTCGGAAAATTCGACGAGGCCTCTGGCGACAGCCTGTCGAATGGCTTCTGCTTGCCCCATCTTTCCGCCGCCCGAGACCTCGACATCTATATCAACCCTATCTCGAAGATCTCCGGCCAGAACCAGAGGTTCTTTTATCATTAATCTTTTCATTTCGTCCTGGTATGTTTTCAGGGGACGGGAGTTTATCTTTATCTTTCCGTCGCCTTCTTCCACGCGGGCTCGAGCCCGGGCTTCCTTTCTTTTTCCTCTTGTGTGAACCATTTAACCACCGATCCTTTTAGCTAAATCCTCCAGAGTTATATAATTGGTGTATACATCCTTTCTGTCCTTTGATATTTTTTCTCCGTCCTCGTCTTTCGGATTACCGCGGTGAACTTTCAGCCGTTTGAAGGCTTTCTTTCCTCGTGATTTCTTGACAGGGAGCATACCCCTCACGGTTCTTCGAAGGATCGCTTCCGGTTTGCCGGGATAGTAGGGACCATGATGGGGATCACCCCTCTCCTTTCTTTTCCTATATTTTTCTACGGTCTTCTCAGGCTTCCCGGTGATTATCGCTTTCTCGGCGTTAACAACCTCTATCTCTTCGCCGTCTAGTAGTTTCTGGGCCAGTTCTGAGGCCAGCCTTCCGAGCACCTGATTTTCTGCGTTGACAATCATTCTTTCACCTAAGCCATTATCTTTAGATCTTTACCCTGTGGATTTTTCTCCAGTATTTCTTCGATAGTCATCGTCTCGCCTATGTTCTCAATCTCCTTTCGGGCCGATTTCGAAAAATCGAAAGCGGAGACCGTGATCTTTTTGTCAATTTTTCCGTAGCCGGTTACCTTGCCCGGCACAATTACCGTATCTCCGTCTTCAGTATGTCTGTCTAGGTCGGCCAGGTTGACTGGATTCTTTTTCCGGTTGGATTTTTTCAACATCTCGGCTACGTCCTTCCAGATCGGTATACTTTCCTTTCTCGATTTCTCTTCCAATTTCTTGACCGTTCTCTTCAAAACCGGGTTTGTCTTTTCCATTTTATCACGTTTTTTGGTGCGGGGGGCCGGATTCGAACCGACGAAGGCACTAAGCCACAGGATTTCTTATCATCATCCGCACCGGTAAGGTTCGGACCTCATCACTTAAGTATCTAAACTTAAGTCCTGCACCTTTAGTCGTATGATTAACTTTGACCGCTTGGTTACCCCCGCTACTCTAACTTCTCAACTACTTCATTGCTTTTCCTTTCTAAAATATCTGTTGTAATCTCCAGTATCTTCTTTGGCGTCAGACCACTGATCGATTCGAGGGAAAGGATGAACTTTTTGTCGTCGCCTTCCACTCCGATCGCACCGTCCTTGCAGTTCTCTACACATTCCTTGCAGAGGGTGCAGTTCTCCAGTTCGTCTATCTTTAGTTTTCCGTTCTTTGCTGTAAATACGTTAGCGGGGCAGATCTCTACGCAGGTCTCTGCGTCGTCTACATTGTCCTGGTCTATAGTTATCTTTGGATAGTATTGATAAGATGTGACTGCGGCCTGATGCTTGCTGTGATCCTTGCCGGTGCTGACGATGGCCGTCGCTTCCAGTTCTACTTCCTGTCCTTCGTTGAGTTCGGTGATCGGTATCCCGTCATAGACCGGCTCCACTGCGGCGCTCTCGCAGACCAGGTCGCCCGAGTAGACTTTGCCCGGACCTTCCTTTTGAAGTGTGAACTTGACCTGGCATTCGGCGCACCCTTCTTCGCAGTCACATTCTTCCTTCAGATTGTATTTATCGGGATCGAATTTCAGCGGTACCTGGCCCAGTCTCTGGGCCAGCATCTCGTCAAAGAGGGCTGAACCGTTTTTGTGAATGGCCACATCCTCTATCGCAAGGATAGGAACATGGTTCATAGAGGTTCTTCTTATCGCATTTGCAAAAGCAGGTGTGGATCCTTCGACTGAAAACTTCAGTACCTTGTCTTCGTTTTTGATTATGTCTATTTTCATTTTATCAAACTCTCTTGCCTCGTTTTCCACCGGGCTTTCTTGTTGAGTCATGTGGGATCGGCGTCACGTCTTCGATCTTGCCGATTCTCATCCCGCTTCGGGCGATGGCCCGGATGGCTGGCTGTGCGCCCTGACCAGGGTTCTTGGAATTATGTCCGCCTGGTGCCCGGACACGGATATTGACCTTGTTGAAGCCTTTGTCCTTGGCCTCCTGGGCCGCCTTCTTTGCCGCCTGCATGGCGGTGAAAGATGTGCCCTTGTCCCTGTCTTTATCGGTGACCATCCCACCTGTGTGTCGGCTTATGGTTTCAGCACCCGTTATGTCTGTAATATGAATTATAGTGTTGTTCGAGGACGAATAGATGTGGGCGATTCCTGTCTTGCTCATCAGTTCTCCACCTCTGTTACCTTTTTATTTACCTCTATTTCGTTTTCCATCTCCTTGGGGACAAGAAAGGACGGGGTCTCGATTCTTCTCCCGCCAATTCTCACGTGTCCGTGAACTATAAACTGTCGTGCTTGTTTTGCAGTCTGAACACCACTTAGCTTGGAAACGACGGTCTGAAGCCTCCTCTCGAGGATATCTCTCAGCTCGATCTTAAGAACGTTGTCGAGGGATTCCTCGTCTATAAGGCCTAGATTCTTGCATTTCTCGAGTAGTTTTCCTTTTTCTTCTTCGTCTTCCTCCGCTTCGTCCTCTTCCGCTTGGTCGCCTTCCGCTTCCCTCTCGTCGTCGATGCGCTTTTCGTCCCACGGAATCAGTGGTTTTTCGTATTTTTTACGCTGTTTTCTCGGATCTCCCATTATTCTTCACCGCCGCTCTCTTTCTTTACTCTTTTTCTTGATACACCAACCGAAGATGTACCACGGAAACTTGATTTCGTTTTCTGTCCTCGGACAGGGAGCCCCTGTCTGTGTCTCATACCTCGGTAGGAACCGAGCTTCTTCATCCTGTCGATATCCTGTCTGTGCTGGATGTCGAGATCGGTAGTTACCAGCAGCTTGTCTTCACCGTCCTCCGGTCCCTTACGTCTGTTAAGTATTTCGGCCGGAAGATCGTTGTTTTCGACTACGTTCTTTATCTTATCCAGGTCATCTTCGGAGAGGTCATTGGCTACCGTATCCCCGTCGATACCGGTTTTCTTCAGTATAGCTTTGACTGTCGTGAAGCCTATACCCTTGACTTCACAGAGCCCGTTCTTTATCTTCTTGTCTCCGGTAATGTCAGTACCGAAGATCCTGATGATGCTGCTCTTTGTTTTTGCCATCATAACACCTTTTGTATTGGCGCCGGGAGAGGGACTTCCAGACCTTTAGATTGCCTAAAGACCCTTTGAACCCCCGTGTGCTTCGCCGCTGGACATGGTCGTGAGACCAAGCCGTCCTATGACGCACACCGGATCTCTTGTCACGTTTTCATCTACCGGCCGCGCTCTCGCGCTTCAGTATCATTAGATCCGGTTATTGAAAGGCAGAGCCCTTCAAATCTCAAGTCCGGCGCGTTGGACCTGACTTCGCTATCCCGGCTTTAATCAGAAGCTTTCCGCTTCCTCCAACAACATATTAGGTATGTCGTCTTCAACTGCAAACTTGAGCCGGCAGTTGTGACAAACTATTTTATTTTCATCCTTTTTAAGTTTTACATCGCCTTTACACTTCGGACAGGCCAGTACTTCCATCAGTCTTTCCGTGTTCTCAGGGCGGGACATCACAATGTATTTCAATACTAACCTTTTTAAAGCTTTTTGAATTCGGGAGGCTATTTCCAACCCTTCGGATAGGTACCTCGATCCATAATCACGTTTTTCAGTGAAACGGCCTTAGCGTCTTTTCTATCCCTCATTTCCTGGCCGGTCATTTCCGCTACACCAATCGCGATCAGTTCTCCTTTCAGGGAGAGAATAGCTATCCGGTCTTCCTCTTCGATGTTTTTTTCGACATGGCAGAGCCCGCCGACTCCTAGAGGTGCTCCCTGGCAGAGGGACTCCACGGCCGTGTCCTTGACTGTAACTACCTTACAGGCTTCGGCGGTCATTTCCACGGGAAGAATGTCTTTTCGGATGTCGTCCTTTTTTCCTTCCTTGTAGAATACATAGTCATCCTTGAGGTCGTAGAGCGAAATAGCATCCTCAACGGAAAACGGTCCGATCCTTGTCCTTCTCAGTTCCTTCATATGGGCGCCTACACCGAGACTTTCGCCCAGGTCGTGGGCCAGTTTTCGTATATAGGTTCCGGCCTCGCAGCTCACTCTGATCAGCAACTTCTGCCCTTTCCTTTCCAGCAGTTTCAGTTCCTTGACCATTCTTTTTCTTTCCTGGCGCTTGACCGCGGATTTCTTCGGCGGAACCTGTTTTATTTCGCCACGGAACTCCTCCAGCCTCTCTTCTAGTTTTTCCTTCTCCACCTCTTCGTGAAGATAGATCACGGTTATGTATTCCTTGTCCAGACCCTTTAGGACGGGCATTGCCTTGGTCGACTTGTTAAGTGCGATCAGAAGCAGGCCGCTGGTTTTGGGATCCAGAGTTCCGCTGTGACCGGCCTTGTCTATGTTCAGTATTCTTTTTACCCAGGCCGTTACCTGGTGAGAAGTAGGTCCCGATGGTTTGTCGAGGAGAACAAGACCGCGTTCGATCATCTCCTCCACGGATCTAGCTCCTGGATATTTACCGTATTGAGGATGAGAAATGTGCTCTGATTTGATAAAGAACTGTCTCTTCATTGAACGACTCCCAGTAGTTTTCTGAAAACCTGTCCTGAAGCCAGTGCGATCAAGATGTACCAACCGAGCCAACCGAGACTGTTTCCGACCATCGGCAGTGAAAATGGAAGCATAACTGCTATTCTTTCTAGCTTAAGAATTTTATCTTCCTCGTTGTAGTCACCTACCTCCAACTTCCAACTTTCCGTCTTGACGATATCACCTCTTTCATACTCCTTGCCGTCTATATTTACTCTAACAGGACTTTCGTCCTCTAGTGTGGTCGGCAGTTCAGTTCCTTTATAGGACAGTGTATTGTTCTGATTGAAGTTAACCGTTGCCGGTGGGTACAGATTCGGGAATACGAACCAGAAAAGAGGTATGATCACGATGAAGGTTATTGCCATCGGTTTCAGCTGCATCTTCATCTGCTTTGACGAGTGCTTCATCATCTCGCTCATATGTTCGTTGGCCTTGTCGTGTTTGCCGTCTTCCCTGGCCTTTTCTGCCTTCTCCTTCAGTTCGTCCATGTTTTCTTTGATCTTTTTGGCCCGTTTCTCGTCGGTAAAGACCTTGTAGATGGCAGAAATAACGAAGCTGATGGCCAGGGCTAATATTGCTACGCCGCAGACCGCGTCGGAAAATATGGCCAACATATAAACTCACTTAGTTTTCATTCTTTTAAAAGCTACTAGCTGCCCATGAACTTGCGCAGGGCAGGGTGCATGTCCTCCATGTGTTGCTGGGCCAGGTCTTCGTATAGGTTGTAGATGATCATCGCTGCAAGGAGGATGCTGGTTCCGGAAGCGACGGATCCGAAGAAATCTGCAAAGATCGAAAGCAGTCCGATAAAGGCCCCGGAGAGTACGGCCAAGTAAGGAATGTATCTGTCGAGAATCCTTCTGATTATCCTTATATCTCTGCGGTAACCAGGCACGGAGAGTCCCATGTTGTGAATCCTTTCCGCTACAGTTTGCGAGTCCTGGCCCGAGGTTTTGGACCAGAAGACAGAAAAGATTACTGCTCCTATCACTATGGTTAGGGTGTACGGTATCCAGGCCCAGGTAAGTGACGGTGGTGTGGCACCGGTTAGGTGGCTGACAATCGTCTGGGAGAGAACACCTTGTCGTGGTGCCGTTACGGAGGGACTATATATCCAGTACATCAGGCCTGATGTCGGCTCGCCCTGTTGACTGAACTGTCCGAGGAGCGGCAGTCCTCTACGGGCCAGCATCTGACCCATGATATTCAGGTTAGCCAGGAAGGCCCGGACAAAAATCAGAGGAATTACACTTGTATAGAGGAAACGTAGCGGATAACGCTGTCCAAATCCTTTCACCTGTCCGAAGGCGAGCGGTATCTCTACCTTCATCGAGTTGATATAGACAACAACAGCAAAGATTATGACTGTAAATATGACAGGTATCAGAACTGTGATCATGCCCATCAGGTCACCCTGGATCAAAGTTTGGAATATCTGGAGTATGTAGCCTGCCGATGTCTCACCGGCTACGGGTAGACTTCCACCGGCCGTGAAGGGGTTGAATAGCTGCTGGACGATCTGCATCGAGACGCCTCCGGCGATAAAGAGTGAAACGCCTGAACCGAAGCCCCACTTTGATATTATCTCGTCCATAAATACGATCAGTATACCACCGAGCGCGATCTGGATCATCATTGCCGGGGCAGCCAGAGACAGTCCGGCCTGAGCCGGGATCGCACCAAAGGAAACATAGGCTGTGGCCTGGACTATACAGAAGGTTATGGCCAGGAGCTTTTGGGTACCCATGAATTTCATCTTTCCCTCGTGGGTGTGTGTATCCCACTGCAGAATATCGCTTCCTATCAATAGTTGGAGGATAATGGAACCGGTTACAATAGGACCGATACCTAGAGTAACAAGAGAACCGAATCTTGAGGCAAGAATCGTCTGAAGGAACTGGAATCTCTCCAGGCCCTGTGGCGAAACACCCCAGACCGTGATCTGACCCATTATAAAGTATATGATTAGAATAGTAGCCGTCCACTTCAGTTTGTCCTTGAAATTAAGCCTCTTCTCCGGCTCTTCGATACCCGGGATAAACTGGAGTAGATCAAGATATTTCAATTGCCTTTCCCTCAGCCTGTTCTATTTTTTCTTTAGCCTTCTTGGAGAATTCTTTCGCTTCTACGATCATAGGTTTGGTTGCCATGCCGGAACCTAGCAACTTGTCGTATCCCATCTGAGAAAGGTCGACCTTGATTTTACCGTCTTCTTTTTCGACCTCTTTTTCTGGTATGTTTTCGATTTTTTCTTCCAGTTCTTTCAAGTTTACCGTCTTCTTTTTCTCTACCGTTTTTTCCGGCCGCTTGAAGCCCTTGGCTGAGCCAAACCTTTCCGGCTCTTCTTTCATCAGTTTTATCTTTTTGTGCTTGTCTCTTCCGGCCTTGCCGCGGCCACCGCGCGAGCCAGCTCCTCTTCGTTTCTTTTTGGAGCCACCCCCGTGGGTGCCCGATCCTCGCTGTTTCTTTTTCTTTCCCATAATATCACTTATACCATTTTTTTCAAGAGCTTCTTGATTTCTTTGCCCCGGTAACCGGATTCTCCTTTGGGATATATTTTTTTGGTTTTGTTTTTAAATCCTCCCGATGGAGGCGAAAGTGGTATGGTTGGGTTAAGATTAAATTTCTTCAACGATTTTTCTTCGAGAATCGCTTCGGCAAGATCCTCCGTTGAGTCCATTTCGTTTTCCTCGAGAAGTTCTTCTATATCTTTCCCTTCTTTATGCCTTGCTCTCTTTTCTATAATTTTAGCAAGCAGTTCCTTGTCTATTTCTCCCCAGGTGACGAAGTTCTGCACTCTGTTCAGCATCCCTTCGTAGCTGCTTTCCTCGGGAATTAACGTACAGTTGTACTTCTTTTTGAGATTTAGCATTTCTAAGGTATCAAGAATTTTCCTGTCCGTTCCTGGCGTTCCTCTTATGCGAACAACAGCATACATCAGGCACCACCCCTGACTACACCGGCCCTTTCCTTGAAATCGTCCTTTATCTTCAGCTCGTTGAGCTTCTTCAGTGCCTCGAAGACGGCTCCGATCAGGTTCATCCGAGTTCTGGTTTCTCCTGATGTTTTCATCCAGCAGTCTTCGATTCCGGCCAGTTCCAGTATCTTTTTAACTTCGTCCGGTGCAACTAAGCCGACACCACGCGGCGCAGGCTTGAGGACGGATTCAACACTTCCTTTCTTGCCTTTGACGGCGGAGGGAATCGAATGATGGGAACCACATTCACATTCCCAGGAACCACATCCCCTCGTGACCGGTATTATATTCATCTTAGCGCTTTTGATCGCCTTTTGGATAGCTGTGCGGAAGGCTCCTGAACCGGTGCCCTTTCCTTTACCGACACCCACGTATCCATTCTTGTTTCCCACGACGGCGTAAGCTGTCATCTTGTATTTACGTCCACTTTTATGCATCTTGGCCGTCCGCTTGGCTGGTGTTCTTCTCATTCCACCACCCTTACCGGGCGACCCGCCGATGAGAATCAGTTCATGGTCTATTCTTGGCAGTAGTACGTCCACGATTTCGGGTTCCATGATCCTTCTACCCTGTTCAAATACCTCGTCGATTGAGCTGATCTTTCCCTGGGCTACATCTTTACCTAGCTCTGTCTTCGGATTCCATTCTTCCGTTGTCTGTTTATTTGTCATTTTATTCACCAAATTTCTTATTAATATTCTCCTTTGTCTTTTCAAAGTTTTGGGTTGTTTCGGCTGGGTCGAAACCGTTCTCGATCAGCTTGGAAAAATGCTCTTTCTTTTCCCCCTCGCTCATCTGTTCGGCGTAGTTCTCGATGTGCTCTCCGCGAATTCTTCCTTCGGCTGGTAGCATCCTTTCACCGATGGGAACTTCCACACCCGCGTCGATCATTCCCTTTGCGGCGGAGTAGATCCTGTTTTCGGTCGTGTTTTCCTGCAATCCTATGTCGAGAATCGCTTCTTCGATGCCTTCATCCTTTGCCTTCTTGCCGAGCAGGTATCCTGTCAGGTAAGCAGCTGGAAGATTGGCTTTGTGACCGTTCCAGTTGAAATTTTCTAGGTCGCGGGAATTTGCCTGTAAAACGGTTTTATCGCCTTCCTCTTCCCAGTCTACTAGCTGAGCGACCGTGCTATTGTTATGTCTTCTTACAACGAATCTCAACTTGCCGCTCTTGAGAAGACCCAGCCTCTGCTTGTAATCGGTCTTCTTTTCCCTTCTTCTCCTGTGCATTACTCTTTTACTCAAGCTGTTCACCTTCTTCAAGTAGATTTTCTCGTTCTATATAGTTTTTGAGCTGTTTCTTTGAGTTAAAGAAACCTCCTTTGGCCTTGTTGTATAGATTACGATATACTGTGCTTGATAGCTTGTTGTTGTCTCTCAGTTCCTTGAGCATTTTTCTCTGGGCCCGAATACGGGAGACCCATTCTTCTTTTTTCTTTTGTCGGGAACCTTTGCTGCCTTTGCGAGAACCATGGCCTTTCCTTCTACCCTTTGCCTTCTGCTTGAGGTTTTTCCTGGCCCGGGACTTCGACTGTCCATTTGTCTTCTTCTTTTTGATGGCACCCTGCTGGATGAAGCGCCGGATATCGGTCTTAGTGATAGCGTCGGCTACGTCCTCCTGTCGGTCGGGATCGATCCATACTTTCTTCTCTCCGCATTTGAGGACGTCGGCTGCCATTCTTTTCTGTGTAGATAGGTTCATTTTTCGCACCTCAGTTCCAGTGTAAGTCTATTTCGTTTTTCTTGGCGAGGATGACACCGAATTCGTTGAACTTGGTTCCACATCTAGGACAGCTGTTCACGTCTTCGATCTCGCTTTCTTCGCCAAATGTGCCGCAGAGAGGGCACTTGTCTTTGTCGAATGTCAGGAACATGATATGACCTCAGTTGAGTATCTTTATGTCTTCTTTTTCTGCTTTTTCTCGGATCAGCTTTCTCTTCCTCTTTCCGACCGTTGAAGCAATCCTTGCTGCCTCTTCCTCTTTGTCTATGTCGTCCAGTTCATCCGGATTGTGCACGAGCTTTTCATAGTAGCCCGAGGGATGCATTCCTTTGTGTTCTGATCCGTAACCCGGCGACGGTTTTTTCCCTCTTCCTTTTCTGTTCAGACGAAGCTTTGAGTGCCTGCCTCTTGGCTTCCTCCAGGAATCACCGAGTCTATCTAAGCTGTGGTTTTGTCTTTTGAATTTCTTCTTGCTCATTGTATCACGTTATTTTGCCTTTTCTACAATATATATTCCGTCGTTGAAGACGCGTCTATCCTTTTTGTTCGAGGCCTGGATTTTCTGTTCTATCCGGGCCGCGGTCTGTCCGACTTTTTCTTTGTCAGGTCCTTCGACGTATATTTCTTCGTCGTCCACCTTTACCTGGACCCCGTCCGTGATCTCCACCTCCCTGGGACTTTTTTCTCCCAGGAAGTTCGTTACCTTGAGTACGTTCCCATTGACCTTTACGTTCATCGGGAAATGCCGGTATAATATCTTTAGCTTGGCCTGGTAGTTCTCTTCCAGGCCCCTAATCGCGCTCTTTATCTTCGAGGCGAAAGTACCGATTACACCCTTTACCTTTTTGTCCTGGCGTTTCGCCTTGATCGCTACTTCCTCGTCGTCGATTTCTATGCTGACCAGCGGGTGTGTTAACTTGTTTCTTACCTCTTTGTCTCCCTGGCTAACCACAACCCCATGGTCTTCTTTTTTCACTTCAATGTCCTCTGGAATTTTGATTTTTGTCTCCATTTTGTTCACCTAGTATATATAGGCCATAAGCTTTCCGCCGATCTCGTTGTCTCGGGCTTCTTCGTGGGTCATTACTCCCTTTGAAGTACTGACCAGTAGATGTCCGAATCCTTTGGCCGGTAGGTATCTCTTTTCCCACTTTTCGAAGCCGTCCTTTTTGACGGAAAACCTCGGTCTGATTACCTTACAGTTGTTTATCTGTCCTATCAACTCCACTTTGATCTTGTTCCCTTTACCGTCTTCGATTATTTCAAACTCGCCGATGTATCCTTCTTTCTGCATCTTCTTCAGCATTTCCAGGACAAGCTCCGAGGAAGGTATAATGCAGCTCTTTTTGCCTACATCTTCCCCGTTTTTTATCGTGGAAAAACAGTCAGCTAATATTGAATGTCTCATTTCTTTCACCTAGTCGTATTTTTCGAATCCAATTTTTTCTGCTATCTCGCGGAAGCACTGTCGGCAGATGTATAGATCGTATTTTCTGATTATGCCGCCCTTTCTTCCGCATCGTCTGCATTCTGGTACTTCCTTTTTTGTCATCTTTAATCACCTGTAATTTCAACGTTAAATTTATCCTTGACGAACTCCATTGCCTCTTCCTTTGTTATCTTATGTGACTTACCAACCGGCTTTGAGATCTTTTTCTTCTTGATCCTGTAGCCTGGTCTGATAAGCGTAACGGCTATATCAAGACCGTGAATACCAATTTCCGGTTCATATTCCGCACCGGGAAGGTCTATGTGTTCCTCGATGCCAAGGGAAAAGTTACCGTTGTCGGTGAAGTTCTCCCTATCGATCTTGCCGTCTTTGACTTCCAGAGCTTTCTCCAGGAACTCTTCGGCCTCCTCGTTCCTCAGGGTAACCATTACTCCGATATTTCTACCCTGGGAAACGCCGAAAGCACTTCTCTTCCTGGCCTGTGTCTCTTTGGCCGTTTTCTCGGTCAGTTTCTCCAGTAGGTTCTTGGACTTTTCCAGCTCCTCACCAGGTTCGCCAACGCCGATGTTCAGGGTCACCTTTTCGATTTTTATTTCGCGCATTGGATTTTTCTCGGTCATGGATATCACTCGATTTGTATTATACTTTCTTTCTTTCCGACCGGAAAGACTAGTCCTTCCGGCAAGTTAATTTCTTTGTCTTCTCTGGTAACGATAACCCGGTTTGGCTTGCTGCCCTTGACCTCCTTCACTTTCTTGAATTCTGCTATCTTGCCTCTATTTTTACCACCGACGATCATCACCTTGTTCCCTTCTTCTCTGTCCACCGTTTCTTCGATCTCCAGGTCCGGTAGGGAGATGATGAGGGAGGTCCCTGTTTCCAGGTCTTCGCCGTCTTCTGTGATTATGTTTTTACCGTCGTTGAGGTTTAGCTGTGTTTTGCCGCCCTTGAGCAACGTCTTGTCCTCAAGTCGGCATATCTTTTTCTGACTTTCCTTTTCGTCTATTTCTAACAGTCCAAAGCCTTTTTTGCTTGGCATTATTCGGTAATGTTCATCCTTCAGTTCGATGGAGTCAAAGATACCGATCGGGTATTTGTAGTCCTTGCAGATCTTGCCATCCACCTTGCAGTAGCCTTTGTTCAGTATCTTTCTGACTTCCTTGATGCTTTCGGCGTAGCCTAGCATATCCCTGATTAAAACCCCCAGCGGAATGCAGTCCTTCTGCGAGTGCGGTCCGGCTCTGGGGTTGGTGGTCCATGTATTGCCTTTCCTTTTGATGGGGAATGTCTTCGGCGATGAAATTGCTTTTTGATGTTTCGTCATATATATCACTTTGTATGTTCTGGATGGGATTTTCCTTTATGGATGTTGAGTCCTTGTTTTGAATCGTACGTCTTGCCACATATCTCGCATTTGAAGCCACTTTTCTTCTGCTCTTCTTCTTCTTTTTCCTCTTCCTCTGTCTCGACTTCCTCTTCCCTCTCTTTTAGTTCTTCTTCGACTTCACCGCCGACTCTCTCCACTATCTTTTCTCTGGCTCGGTCGGAGAGATCGGGTTTGACTATCATTAAATTGGAGGGATGAAATTCGGTATGGACTTCCGTTCCGTCTGGCTTTTCCTTCTTTGCGTCTTCAAGGGTGACCCTTCCTTTGCTAAGGTTCACGCCCTTGACCTTGCTTTCTGTTCCACTCTCATCTCCCCTCATCACTTTGACCTTGTCACCTTCTCGCAGAGACATGCTTCTTCGGCCCAGCTCCCTTCTCAGTTTATCGTTCAGGGGCGCGGACACCATCTTCTGTTTTCTGTGTAGAGGTGCCTCTGCGGCGGATCTTCTCTGTTTTCTTGCCTTCTTTGATTTCATCCTTTCACCTATACAATAATTCGGGCTATCTTACCAACAGCTGGGAACCTTTCGACTACTTCCCGGGCTATGGCACCCTTGATTTCGTTGCCTCTCGGCTCGTGTCTATCGTTTACAAGTATCGCCGCGTTGTCTTCGAAGCTTATCCTTCTTCCGTCCGGCCTCTTCCATTCTTTCCTCTGGCGGACGATAACGGCCAGAGGCACTTCGTCCCTGATCTTGGGCGAACCTTTGAGCACGGAGCAGCGAACCAGATCGCCGACACCGGCCTTGGCCTGTCTCCTCCGCCTTCCCTTGTAGGTGATCGGTGAGATCACTCTAAGTTTCTTGGCCCCGGAGTTGTCGATGCACTCGATTTCGGATCCCTGTCCGATGCCCTTTGTTATGTTACTGCCCAGACCTCTCATCTTATTCACCCTTCTTCTCGATGACTACGAATTTTTTACCTTTGGATATCGGCCTTGTCTCCCCGATCTTGACACTGTCGCCTTCTCCTACTTCCAGACACTCGGGGCAGTGGGCCATGACCTTTGTATTTTTTCTCATCTGTCTTTCGTATTTAGGTACGGACTGATAATGTTGCCATTTAACGGTTACGGTCTTTCCGTTCTTGGAAATAACCTTTCCTGTGAAAGTCTTGCCTCTAATCGGAAGCTGTCCATGGAAAGGACAGTTCCTGTCTTCACATTTCTTTTCTGGCGTTTTCACGCCCAGTCCTAATGCCATCAAATCACCATTTTTTCAATCTTTTTTTGATCCTTTCCTCCGGCTTTCCCTGTATCAGGTCACCGGAGACCTTTACTTTCTTGCCAGACGGCAGCTCGAAGACGAACTTACGCCCGGATTTCTGTACTGTTTTTACCTCTACATCGGCCTCGATCTTTAAAACGTTTTCCTGTTCGTCCACTACCTTTCCGCTCAGTCCCTGTTCGTCAGTATTACTACTCTCGATTACCTCGACTTCGAGACCTATTATTTCATGCCGAGGCAGGTTTTTAACTGTTCTCATCCTTTTATCTTTATTTTGCTTTCGGGGAACCCGAGTTTTACCAGGAGGTCCTCCATCTTGCGAAGATGGTTGCCCTGGAGTTCGATCTTGCCGTCCTTGTACGTTCCGCCGCAGGCCAGATTTTTCTTCAACTTCTTGGCCATTTCTTCCGGGTCCATGCCCTGGGAAACGTTGTCGACGACCGTGATCACCTTGCCGTACCTCCTTCGGGAGGTATAGACCTCGATCATCTCTTCTTCCTTGGCTATCGTGTCACAAACACAGAGCTCCTCCGGTAGTCCACAATCGGGACAGGTTGCGATTAAAGATCACCTTTCATTTAAAATTGTATTTATTCTGGCAATTGTTTTTTTCATTGCCTTTATCTTGCCTGGGTTTTCCGGCACGCCACCGATCTCTATCTGAGCTCTCTCCTTGGCTATCTCCAGTTTCAGTTCTTCCTTCTTCTCTTCCAGCCCGCTTTTATCCATCTCTCTCAGTTCGTCTATTCTGGCGATGGCCATTTTTATTCACCGTCTTCGATCTTTTTCTTCAGATATTTTTTCATTCCCTTTCGATCCTTGTCCTTCTTTTCGTATTCCATTATCTTTTCATAGTCGTCGATATCAACTTCAATACCTTCCATTGCGTTCTTGGCATCGCTTATTGAGTTGCTCAGTATCTCGTCTATCGTTTCCTCGGAGATTTCTTCTTCCTTTTCCTCCTTCTTTCTCCTTTCTTCTTCCCTCTGTCTTTTCTCTTCCAGTCTTTTCCTTTGGTCTTCGGGCATCCTTTCCATAATTCTCACCTTGATGCCGATGGTTCCGGGCTGCATCACGGCCTGTGTCGTCGATTCGTCTACCAGCCTTTTGGCCGGTTCGCCGCAACTCTTCAGGTAACCGTCCGTGAACTTTTCCGTCCGGCCTCGCGAGCCAGACAGTTTTCCGGATACACGGATCTCGGCTCCGACGGCGCCTCTTTCCATAATGCTCCTCAGTATTCCATTACATATTCTTCTCCGGTTGACGCCTCTCTCCATGGCACTCTTTATCTCGTTGGCCACGATCTTGGCGTTCAGCTCTGGTTTCTCTATCTCGCTTACATCTATCTGTGGGTTTTCCATACCGAATTCCTCTTCCAGTTTCTTGGTGACCTCGTTTATCTTTTTTCCACCACGGCCGATGATCATCCCTGGTTTATCGGCATGGATGGTCAGACGCATCCCCATCGGCGTCCTCCGGATGTCGGTCTCTGAGTAACCGGCTCCGTCAAACTCCTTGGACAGGAATTCTTCTATCTTGTTTTTTCTGATACCGTCTTTGATAAAATTCTTTTCTTGTGCCATATTATCCTCTGTGTAACACGACCTTTACGTGCGAAGTTTTTAGCTTTGTGCCGAAGTCATTGCGTCTCCTTCTTCTCCGGAAGGTACTACCCGGTTCGGCGGAAATGGTTTTGATTCTTAGTTTCTCAGGTGAAATTTCCTGATCCGTTGCGTTTGATTCTGCATTTTCCAAGACCTCAAGGACGGCCTCGGATGCGGAAGTATAATGCTTGCCTCCGATGTCTTTCTTCCCGTCTATCAGGTCCTCCAAAAACTGTTTGGCCTCTTCAAGTTTCATCTTGTTCCGGTTGATCTCCTTGCATACCTTTCTTGCCTTCTTGTTCGATATGCGCAGGTTTACACCGGCTGCTTTTACGTCGTCTTCCTTGATTTCAACGGGATATCCTACCATATGATCACTTCAGTGGTATGTGTTTTGAAGTTCTTGTTGCTCCCAGTCCTGGAGCGGAATGGCTTACCTGTTTTCTGGTTTCAGCGAACTCGCCGAGATAGTGTCCTATCATCTCGGGCTCGATTTCGACGTCCACGAAGTCCTTGCCGTTGTGGATGCCGATCCTCTTGCCGACGAGTTCGGGTAAAATTATCATATCTCTGGCGTGCGTCTTGATATAGTCTTCGCCTTCTCTCGCCTTTTCAAGTAGCTTTTTCTGTGGTTCGGTCAGACCCCTGTTCAGACTCCTTCTTTTCCGAGCGTCGAGTAGCTCTCCAAAGTCTTCTAGGCTCATCTTTTTTAGTTCGTCGAGTGTTTTACCTCGGAATTTGAATTCTTTTGCCATGATTATCATTCCCTCCTTTTACCTTTTTTCTTGCCGGTAGATTTTGCACCGAAAGAACCGACCTTCTGACCGGGTGGTGCCGTCGATTTGACCGTCTTCGGCTTGCCGGGGTCCCCGGAACCACCGAAGGGATGGTCGACCGGGTTCATTGATGTGGCGGAAGTCGTCGGGTACTGTTTGCCCTTGGCCTTCATTGCCCTGGCCTTGCTTCCGGCCTTTGTATATGGCTTTTCCTTTCTGCCCCCGCCGCCTACGACGCCGACGGTTGCCTTGCAACCAGGGTTTAGATCCTTGGTGCCGCCGGAAGGAAGTCGGATTACTGTTTTGTTTGTATCCTTTGTCTTGATCACTCCGTAGGTTCCCGAGCTGCGGACCAGCTTTCCTCCTTCACCCGGCTTCGTCTCAATATTATGGATAGGAACACCTTCTGGTATGTTCTCGAGTTTTAATTTGTTACCGGGCTTGATTTTTGCATCCTTGCCGTGGACTATCTTGTCGCCTGTCTGGACTCCTTCTGGTGCAATCATATATTTTTCTTTGCCGTTATCGAGCCTTATCTTGGCCAGCGGTGCCGTTCGAGCCGGATCGTTTACAATGTCAACAATTTCACCTGTTGCATTTCTCTTCACCTCATCCTTCTCCTCAAATCTGTGTTTGGGAGAACGGAAGTTCTTGCTCTTTCCTTTTCTCTGTGATCTGGTTCTTTTCGGCATCTATCCCACCTATAGCATACCCAGTCTTGTCGCGATGTCGATCGCGTTATCGCCTTCGGATAGTTTGACAAAGGCCCTTTTCCTGCCTTTGCTGTCTATCAAGCTGTTGATCTTGACTACAGTTACATCAAATTCTTCCTCTACGGCCCACTTGATCTGATCCTTGTCCACATCTTCGTCGACTACGAAAACTAGCTTGTTTTCGTCCTCGACCATACCGACCGACTTCTCGGTCAGATGTGGATATTTCAGTATCTCCATGGGCTGTTTCATATCATCTCACCTATTTTTTCCAGGGCCGATTCCGAATAAACGGTCAGTCGGGCTCCGTGGGCTCCGGGGGAAAGTAGTTCGGCGTTCAGCTCCTCGACTGTGGCCACATTCACTCCGGGTAGGTTATTCGCTGCCTTTTTGATGCCCTGATCCTTTTCGATTACAATTAATACCGACTTTCTTGTCTTGTACTTTCGGCCTCGCATAGTGCCCTTACCGGCTCTGACCTTTCGTGGTCGGGCCCGGTCTAGATCTTCGTCGAGTCCTATCTTTTCCAATACATCTTTCAGTTCGGCCGTCTTTTCCAGCGATTGTATTTTATCTTCAACGACGAGCGGAAGCTCTCCTTCGTATTTATGATTTCTCTCCTTGACAGGTTCTTCTTTCGCCGTTGCGGAGATGGCGCTTCTTACGGCCTTCTGTTTTTCCTTCTTATTGATTTCCTTTTCGAAATCCTTGTCGGCCTTGGGTGGGTGTGCCTTCCTACCTCCTGTAGCCTGTGGAACCTTCCTGGCTCTCATCTGCCGGGCTGTATCGCCGTGTTCTCTCGGCATCCGGGACATCTCGTGTCGCATCATCTCGACGCCCGGTCTCAGGCCACGCAGTCCTTCATAATGGGCTGAGCTCTTGAGCCCGGCCCGTTGATCGGTCCCGTATTTCTGCCTTCGCTTGGACTGATGAGCCAAGACGGCCTTCTTGATTAGATCCGGTCGGTAGTATTCGTTAAACACGTCGGGTAGTTCTGTTTCATCCTTTTCCTTTCCCTTGATATCGAAAACCTTTGTCATATTTATCGTCCTACTGTCCACTTGTCTTTATTTCTTTAATTTCGATCGGTATTTTCTTACCGTCTTTAACAGATTTTCTGACCATAACCAGTCTCTTCTTCGGTCCCGGGACACTGCCCTTGACCATCAAGTAGTTCTCCTTGACGAGACCGTAGTTGCTGAAGCCACCCGAGGGGTTGACTTCTTCTCCTTCACCGAACTTGAGGACCCTCTTCTTTTCGTCCGTCCTTCGATGGAACCCGTCCTGTCCAGGTTGCGGTACTGAGAAACGTACACGTCCATCGCCTCTTGCGCCGAGGCTGCCGACATGCCTTCTTTCTTCGTCCTTTCTGGTCTTGATCTTGGTTCCGTATCTCTTTGTGGTCCCCTGATAGCCCTTGCCTTTAGTGATAGCAACGGCGTCGGAGAACTCGCCTTCTTCGAAGACGTCTTCTACTGTTATATCCTCGCCGAGTTTCTCCTCGATATAATCTTTCTGTTCTTCAAAACTTCCGCCCAGAGGCAGTTCGAATACTTCCGGTTCTTTCTTGCCCACTCCGCTGCGCTTCGGCTGTGTAGATACAATTAATCTTACAAGGTCAGCCTCTTCTTCCAGATTGTCCTTTCCGGCGAAGCTGACTTTCTCCCGGATATCCTTCGGGATTTTTTCTTCCGGGGCCCCGACCTCTTCCACAAGCTCTAAACCGTCCTCGGTCTTGCGGTAAGAACGGGCGCCGATGATAAAGAGAGGAGGAGTGTCAATTATTGTTACAGGAACAGAAATGAACTGGTTTTTTGTCGGAGAATTTTGTCGTGTGTCTTTCATCATTACCTGGGTCATACCGGCCTTATAGCCGGCGAAAAGAACAGGTTTGCACTCGCCTGTTTCTGGGTAAGTGGTGACCGAAGGATAGGTGCGACTAACCCGTTTCCGGGGCCATGATCCTAGCGATCCGCTTCGTGGTTTGTGGAATTCAGGCATACCAATTCACTTTACTCGCAACTTTTAAATATTTTTCAACTCTCCGCTGACTATCTTACAAGAGGAACGTTTAAAAACATTTCCTCTTATCCTGGGAATTTTATTTGACGGAGCTTTATAAATCTAATCGGGACAAAGCAGCAGATGTACTCGGGTATTTACAACGGACTACCGTCCGAGGAACGCGCGAAACTTTAACTTAATATCATCCTGAAAGGTATTTAAAAGTAACGTTCAAGAGATGGCGCTGGGGGAGGGATTTGAACCCCCGCGTGCTTCGCCGCTGGACGTGGTCGGAGACCACGTCTTTCTATGACGCACACCAGCTATTTGGTCAAGTCTCCAAGCTGGCGCGTTGGACCAGACTTCGCTACCCCAGCATCTAAAGATGAATAAGCTTCTAAGTTTTTAAGTATTCAGAATGAGTTCAGTCTTCTAGCTCAATTTCGATGTTGACTTCTTCCGGTATGTCGATGCCCATAATTCTGCGCAGGGCCCGTTTGTTGGCTTCCATTTCGATAAGTCTTTTGTGTATCCTCATCTCGTAGTGTTCCCAGGTCGCGTTGCCGTGACCAGTTCCCTGGCCGGACGGCGTCTTCATGACAGGAACCTTGAGCTTCTTGGTTGGCAGGGGAATCGGTCCGGAGAGGGCTACACCGTACTTCTCGGCTATATCTTTGACTCTATCACAGATGCCCTCAAGAGCTTCGTGTTTCTTTCCTGTCAGTTTTATCTTGGCTTTGCCTGCCATATTCTCACCGTTCTTTGTAAATGGTTTCCTAAGAATTTAAATAGTTTTTGGTCCTGAGAAATTGAGAATAAATTAAAAAAGAAAATGAGAGAGTTGGGCTCAGGCCTCTTCTGTTACTTCGATGCAGATACCTGCAGCCACAGTTTTGCCCATGTCCCTGATCGCGAACCTACTCAGTTCGGGGAAGTCCTTGTTGCTCTCAACTGCCATCGGTTTGGTTGGCTTGATCTTGACGATTGCCGAGTCTCCTGTCTTCAGATAGTCAGGATTCTCTTCAAGCGTCTCACCGGACTTTGAATCGATCTTCTTCTCAAGTTCTACGAACTTGGAAGCAGTCTGCGCTGTGTTGCAGTGGAAGACCGGTGTGTAGCCTTTGGCGATGACGTTCGGATGCTTCAAGACGATAATCTGAGCTCTGAACTCCTTGGCAACGGTGACAGGATTGTCCGGGTGACATGCGACGTCTCCCTTTCTGATGTCGTCCTTGCCAATACCTCTGACGTTGAATCCGATGTTGTCACCGGCTTCGGCTTCGTCGATCTCTTCGTGATGCATCTCGATGGATTTGACTTCACCGTCTGCGTCAGATGGTAGGAATTTGATAGCATCGCCTTTCTTGATCCGACCTGTTTCCACTCTTCCTACCGGAACTGTACCTACACCCGTAATGGAATAGGCGTCCTGGATAGGAACTCTGAGCGGTTTGTCAACAGGTTTTGTCGGAGCTTCTAGATCGTCAAGAGCTTCGTAGATGCTGATACCATCATACCAGTCCGTGTTACCCTGCGGTTCCTTGATGTTGTCACCGTAGTAAGCGGATGTCGGTATGAATGGAATCTCATCGGGTTTGAAACCGATGCTCTTGAGGACCTTGGTGACTTCTTTCTTCACGTCGTTGAACTTGTCTTCTGAGTAGTCGATTGTGTCCATCTTGTTGATGGCAACGATTACCTCGTCGACACCAAGTACCTTTGCCAAGTATGTGTGCTCTTTGGTTTGAGCCTGAACACCGTCCTTGGCTGAAACTACCAGTAGGGCAGCGTCAGCCTGAGATGCTCCGGTTATCATGTTCTTGACAAAGTCTCGATGGCCTGGTGCGTCGATCACTGTGAAATAGTAGTTGTCTGTGTCGAAACGTTTGTGAGCAATGTCGATTGTCACACCACGTTCCCTTTCTTCCTTCAGGTTGTCCATAGCGAAAGCAAACTCGAAAGTCTCCTTTCCAGCTTCCTTTGCTGCGTCCTTCAGTTTCCTGTACTCTGTGTCGGGTAGATTGTCTGTGTCGTAAAGAAGTCTACCGATCAGCGTTGACTTCCCATGGTCTACATGTCCTAATGTGACCAGGTTCATGTGTGGTTTGTCTGCCATTCATCACACCTCCATTTGTGTTAAATTATGGAAAATTTGTAAAACTATTTTCCAGTGTAGTTAAATTGGTTATCCTTTATAAAGAATAGCTATATTTATAAATCTTTGTCGTAGAGCCGGGAACTACTTGATCTGCCGTTAATCCAGTTCCTCTAAGATCTTCTGCATCTCTCCTTCGTCGACGTTTCTGAGCCTTATCTTGGCCTCTCCAGCGTCCAGAGGGACATGTTCTCCATTTTCTCTGTATCTTATTCCCATTGCCTCGGCCATAGCCTTTCCCTTGTCCTTGGTTATGTTTACATTGATCCTGTGTTCCTTTCCGCGCTTCGATATTTTGCTCTTTCCAATTCGATAACTGTCCGGTATGATTCTTTCTAGACTTTTCTGTATCTCTGTTCCGGGCATTTCGTGTGTCTGGAAGTTTCCTATGTTCTCATCCCCATCGTAGTCAATTAGCCCGTTTTCAGCGGGTTCCCCGATATCGTAAAGGACTTCTTTGTCTAATTCTCCCTCGTAAACGTCTTTTTGAAATAGAGCGTCCAATAAACTCATCAAACCACCTATTATTATTTAATTGTCCGCGGTTTATAAAAGTCAACCTCGAAACATGCTTTGTTTGTCCCGGGAAGATACGATGAACCTTTTTATGGAAAAGAAGTTAATTCTGAGACTTATTATTCAAGGGGAAAGATAGAGAAGATAGTTATCTTGATTTATCAGCCTATAAAATCGGTTAGAGATTTTCTGTCTTTTTATCAAGCTTAATTCCAACCAATAATCGATAAGGTAATTTTATGAGAGTTTAACTGGATTTAAGGGCTTTATTTTTGTTATCGACGGATAAAATTTTAGATAGTCACTGCTAACCTGTTTAGAATGTTTTGAAAGGAAAATATCTCAGAACTCTGGGCTCGGAATCTCGTCCTTGAGACCCTTCCTCTGTCGGATCTGCATCACGGTTTCTTCTCTCAAGTTCTGGGGAAGCTCTTCGAAGATGACGTCCTTCAGATAGTAGAATCCTTTACCGGCCGTGGCTGATTTCAGTTCTCCTTCAAAGCCAAACATTTCTGCAACTGGTAGTTTTGAGATCAGAATTGTTGCTCCCTGTTCCGACTTGACGTCGATCACTTCACCTCTCCGGTTCTGGACCTCGCTCATGGCTCCGCCCATGTGTTCCTCGGGCGTCTGAATTCTCAGTAACTGTTTCGGCTCGAGCAAAGTAGCTCCGGAAGACAGGATCGCGTTCTTGAGTGCGGCGCGAACGGCAGGGTTGACCTGTGCCGGTCCACGGTGAATGGCGTCTTCGTGAAGCTTTGCATCGACCAGTCTAATCAGCACCTTGGAACATGGTTCGCGGCAGAGCGGTCCTTCGTCGATTATACTCTCGACTGCCTCACGGACCAAGTCTATCGTATCGTTTAGATACTGGATACCACGTGTCGCATCTGTAAAGACACTCTTCTCTTTGATCAGCTCGACACCTTCCGCGTCATCGTCTTCCATGCCCAGATCCTTTAGTTTGTTGGACAGGTCCGAGTTCTTGCCCTTGTATTCATCTTCCTTTATCTTGTCGTCCACAATCGCTTGGTATACTTCGTCGGGCAGAGACTCGACCTCAAAGTAGAACTTGTTATGTTTATTCGGGCTTTTGCCCTCTATTTCACCACTTTTCTGAGTTACGGTTTCCCTGTAAACTACAATGGGTGGCGAGGTTTCAATATCAATATCCTTCTCCTTGAGACCCTGTTCGACCTTGGCCTGGATATGCAGTTCTCCCAGGCCCGAGACCAGCTGTTCTCCTGTCTCTTCGTCGATCTCCACCTTCAGTGTCGGGTCCTCCCGGCTCTTGGCCCGTAGGAACTCGATAACCTTTGGTAGGTCTTTGGTGTTCTTGGCTTCGATGGCCTTGGTTACGACCGGTTCAAATACATGCTTTATTTCCTCGAAGGGCTGCATCTTGTGGTTTTTGTCGCAGATCGTCTCGCCGGAGAAAGCGTCGGGAACTCCAACAAGGCCGATAATGTTACCGGCTCTGACCTCGTCCATCGGAACCCTTTCCTGGCCTTTGTAAACGCAGACCTGCTGGATTCTCTCGTCTCTGTGCTGCCCTACCAGGTGAACTTCCTGCCCTTCTTTCAGATTGCCGGAAAAGATTCTACCGGTAGCGACGGATCCTGCATGGGGATCGTCGTAGACCTTGGTTGTGATCGCGGCCAGCTTGCCGTTGCTGTTACAAGATTTCATATCCTCTCCGACTTCCGAATCAGTATCTCCGGGCCAGATCTTTGGAATTCTATAATCCTGGGCTGTGACTGGATCGGGTAGATGTCTAATTATAGCGTTAAGTACAATCTTATGTAGCGGAGCCTTCTTCCAGAGTTCCTTGTCCTTTCCTTCCTTACATAGACTGTTTATGTCCTTGAAGTTGATGCCGGTTTCCTTCATGTAAGGTACGGATATCGCCCAGTTCTTGAGGGCTGAACCGAACATCACTTCGCCGTCGTCGACTGATACGGTCCATTTTTTGTAGTCGTCTTCGGCGTATTTCTTGATCAACTGGTTGACCTCGGCGATGATCTTCATGAACTTTTCCTGCATCTCCTCCGGTCCCAGCTCCAGTTCGTTGATCAGTCTATCGACTTTGTTGATAAAGAGAACCGGTTTGACCCTTTCCTTGAGAGCCTGTTGCAGAACCGTCTCGGTCTGCGGCATCACACCCTCGACTGCACAGGCCAGAACTATAACACCGTCTACAGCCCGCATTGCACGGGTCACGTCGCCACCGAAGTCGACATGGCCTGGCGTATCGATAAGGTTTATCAGGTAGTCGTCTCCGTTGAATTCATGAACCATGGAGACGTTAGCCGAGTAGATCGTAATACCTCTCTCCTGTTCCTGGTCGTCGTAATCCATGAAGAGCTGTTCACCGGCCAGTTCGTCGGAAATCATACCGGCTCCGGCCAGCAGGTTGTCAGAAAGTGTCGTCTTGCCGTGATCGATATGGGCGACTGTGCCGATATTCCGGATCCTATCCTGGGTTTCCATCAAATTTTTTACTCTTTCGTTCAATCTCTCTTTTGCCATGTCGTTCTCCTCAGCTGTAAATAACTTGCAGCTATCGTTTAAAAATGTTTTCAGTTAGAAGCCTATCTTGCTCCGGCCGCTTCCCTTTCGAGTCTTTCCTTTTCCCGGATCGCGTAGGAATCTCTTTTCTCGTTGTAAGCGTTTAGAATCTCTGCAGCCAGACATTCGGCCATGCTCTTTTCCGAACCGACCGACGAGGAGTAGGCGCCCTGAGAAATATGTCTTAGCGTCAGGTCAACTCTCCTCTGTGGTGAAGTGATGACCGCCTTACGTCGGATAATCGATCCGACCTGGTAGGAAGAAACTTCTTCCCTGAGAGCGGCGTTTTCTATCGCCCGGACCAGTACTTCGGCCGGGTTTTCGTCTGTCCTGTTTTCGATTATCTTTAAAGTTTCTTTCATTATCTTCCAGGCGCTCGACGAGTCTCCACCACACATACCGGAAGAGACTTTGTGTTTCTTGCCGCGGTGACCGGCTCCGAAGAGCTGGTTCATCAGCCTTTCGACTATGTTTACGTTGCTCTTCTCAAAGCGGTCCGAGGCATGCCTTCCGTGTGATTTTCTCGGCACGAGAACAGGTTCGGTATTAATATAGTTTTTCAGTCCCCGGTCCCTGACTTCCACATCTTCCATGTCCCATTTGTCAAATAATTTCATCTTTGTCACCTTGTTGGTTTCTGTTTCCTGCCGGCGACCAGTTCCTTGAGGGAAACTCCGTTGACCTTGGTTACTTTATATCTTACACCCGGGATATCGCCTTTAGCTCCACCGCCTGATCCGCCGAGACCTGCGATCAGAACTTCATCGTGCTCGTCAATATGCTGAATTGCACCGTCACCGGGCACGAATGCTGTCACGCGCTCGCCGTTCTTGAGCAGCTGAACACGCACGCATTTCCGCAGCGCGGAATTGGGCTGCATCGCTTCAACGACACGTTTCTCTAGGACAATTCCTTTGCCCTGTGGAGCTCCTTCCAGTGGATCTTTCTTCTTCTTGAACTGAGTCATTCTGTTCCGGTAATCCTTCTCCTTCCACCGAGCCTTCTTTCTATCTTTCTTCAGTTTCCGTGCCGCAAACATTCCGGGCATATAATTTCACCTTCAATGATTTCAGATTTGAGCTTTTTAAAACTTAAGGACCGACAAATCCGCACTCTTCGCACTCGTAGCTGTTCTTCTTTCGCTTGCATTTTTTGCAGCGGATGATCGTCGTCTCGCCGCAGTCGGGACAGTCGAACTTGACAAAGTTGTCCTTTCCGACGAGGTTCGTGCCGCATGAACTACACTTTATTTCCATTGTATCACGTTTTTCTAAAGTTTGGATTTGAGGTATTTAAATTTATACTCAGCTTCCCTCTCTATTGCTGGTCTAAACTTTTTAAATCTTTCATCAAAGGCCTTTCAGTTTTTCTTCTAATTTTTCGCTGTTCTCGTCGTAAAATTCAAGATTTTCAACCATATTTTCTTCGCTGATACTCAGTCTTTCACGATCATGGATTTTGACCTTTGAGCCGGATATGTGGTAGCGCGGCGTCACCACGCCCCTCTTCTTCAGTAGTTCATAGGTATCGTTTTTCATGTTGAGATATACCTCACCTACTTCGAAGCTCCCGTCTTCCTGATGCCCGTAGTCCTCCAGACGAACTTCTATCTGTATCCCGGTTCTTGCCTCGGTTTCCAGGAATAGATCACCCTTTAACCAGGGCTTCTGCCAGGAAATAATCGTCCCTTCCAGACTCTCTTCTTCAAGTTTCTCTATTTCTTTCTCCTCCAAGTAGACTTCTATGTCCCGCTGCCTTCCAATCGATCCGATCATAAGATGCTCCACTGTGTAGGATTGCCGCTAAAATTTATATGCATTTCCCACAGCCGATTTTAATAAATTAGAAACAACTATATAGAGTAGGAGGATAGGATGGATATAAAGATAGTCGGTGGTGGTGCAGCCGGTCTGATCTCGGCCCTCTACCTCAGGAAACTGGACAAGGCTGAGATAACTGTTTACGAGAAACAGACCCGCGACAGTTACGAGTCAACACCTTGCGGCGAAGGAATCTCCTTCGACAAGATAAGCGAACTCAGGGAAGAAACCGGTTTCGATTCCTTTCCCCATGTCTCAAAGGAGGTCAGAGGCATCGAGCTGATCTGTCCGAACATGACCTCGAGTTACGTCCACAAGGAGGGCGCGGTTCTGAACAGAGACGGGTGGCAGAGGACGATGATCGAGTTCCTTGAAGAGAGAGGAGTCCAGTTCCGGTTCGATCAAGAGATAGAAAGCAGCGACGATTTAGATTACGACATCCTGGTCGGCGCCGAGGGGCCGGTTTCGAAGATAAGACAGGAGATCGGAGGAAGTATAGACGTCTTCTCGTCCGTCCAGTATAAGATGAAGCTGGACAGAAGTCCGGATTATCTGGAGTTCTACGCCGACAAAATGTTTGACGGGGGCTACGGGTGGGTCTTTCCCAAGGAGAAAATGGCCAACGTTGGCTGCGAGGGAAGTTTCAAGAGATTGGATAGATTTCTCGAAAAGTACGATATTGACGGCGAAATAATTGAAAAGCAGGCCTATCCCATCGGCGTCAGCGGTACTAAACAACAAGAAGGCAGCATATACATTATAGGCGGGGCCGGTGGCCTGACCAACGCC
>JBKHHH010000002.1:0-35482 GCA_046539285.1 Candidatus Aenigmatarchaeota archaeon
GATCGAGGTAAGCAAAAAGGAGCGTTCTCGGGGAGCTATCTGCAAGTTCTATCGTGTCAAGGCGGACTCCTTCTCCTTTTCTCTCGACGAAAGCTGGGAGAAAATAAAACTAGACGAGGTTCCGGCCTCCGATAAAGTGAGAGACTTCTTCTGTGACTTCATTGAGGACAAAACCTTTCGGGGTTCGATAGTTGTTGGTTCGCCCAAAGAACACGGACCCTTCCTGACTTCTGCCCGGGACGGTCATTATGCTGTCCAGTTGGGCGTATTTCTTGGTGACTTCTGTGACCTAGAGAAAAGGTTTATCGTCAAGCTGGACACGGAGGTGAAGGCCGAGGAGGCACACGACAGAAACCTGGTTTTGATCGGTGGTCCGATCGCAAACACGGTTTCCCGTGACCTGAACGAGAAACTCGACGTCCGCTTTGACTGGGAGGATCAGTGGAAGATAGTTTCCGAGAAAACAGGAAGAGAGTACACGGGCGACAATATCGGTCTAATTGCCAAGGTAGAAATTAACGGCTACTCCCGGCTGTTGCTTTCCGGACTTCACCACAAGGGCACCAAGAGCTGCATCATCGGCCTGACGCAGTACCACGAGCAGATACTTGACGACCACGAGCCAGAAAGCGATTTCTACCGGGTCATACGTGGTTTAGATAAAGACGGAGACGGTAAAACGGATACGATAGAAGTTCTTGAGTAATCACTCTTTTGTCTCGTGCCAGGCCATGTTCTTTTCCTGAAGTTCTTTGAGTTGCGACTTTCTCTCGGCCAGGGTTTCCCTTCTTTCCTGGTAGAAGACGCCGACCGGTATCTTAGAGTCCTTGAGGTTGTAGTCCCATTCCGAAACTCTCCGCATCGCCTCTTCCTTGTCTGTCTTGTCGTGTCCCGTTTCTTCCAGCTTGTAGATATTGTCCTCCAGGAAGTCCGTATCCTGGTGGTAGATCAGACAGGGGATCGCCATATCGACGACAGCGTAGCCGTCGTGTTCCATCGCCTGTTTCAGAACTTTCGTTGTGTGGGCGAAGTCCTTGGGATAGACCCGGGCCACAAAGCTGGCACCAGAAGAGATAGCGACCCTAAGTGGATTGATCGGATCGTGGATCAGACCCTCGGGTTGCGCCTTGGAATGAAAGCCTTCTTCCGATGTGGGTGTGGCCTGCCCTGTCGTCAGAGCGAAGACCTGGTTGTTGTGTACAATCATCGTTATATCGGGGTTGAAACGGGCCATGTGGATAAAGTGGGCCATTCCCTCCGAGTATGTGTCTCCGTCGCCGCCGAAGCCGAGAACCAGCTGGTTCGGATTGCCGATCCTCAGTCCGAGACAGGTCGGAAGCACGCGTCCGTGTAGCGAGTAGACTCCACCGACGTTCAGATAGTCGAACATCTTGCCGTGGCAACCGATTCCGGTTACCATCGATATATCTTCCTGTTCCAGGTCTGTGTTTTCTATCCTGTCTTTGAGGGCACGTTTCACGTTTTCCAGGATCATGAAGTTGTAGCAGCCTGGACACCAGGTGTTCGGTGCGCCTGTGCCTAGATCTTCCTTGTTCATAGTCTCGCCTCTATTTTCTCTTTAAGTTCGTCGGACATAAAGGGACGTCCGGCGTATTTGAGTATTTTGTTTTCGTCTTTAATCCGAAAGCCAGTTTTCTCTGTGATGAGATTGCCGAGAAGTCCTGTCGAGTTGTTCTCGGCCAGAAGCACCTTGTCCGCTTCTCTGAGAATTTCTTCCGTCTCTTCCGGGAACGGTTCAAGGTAAATTATCTGTAGGAACTTGACATTATCCAGTTCCTTGACCGCGTCGATTATAGCTCCTTTCGTCGAACCCCAGCCGACTACCACCACGTCGCCTTCACCATGCACTTTGTATTGGTCGAACTTTTTGGCTTCTTTCTCGACGGTCTCCCATTTTCGAAGTCGGTTGTCCGTGGTGCCTTTGACGATCTCTTCGTCTTCGACCGTGATTCCGTGTTCGTTGTGGTCGTAGCTCGTTGACTTGACGATATTGATTCCAGGAACGCTCCGGGGACTGACACCGTCTTCAGTTATTTCGTACTGTTTGTAAAGGCCGTCCTTTTTTTCAGTATCTATATTACGTCCGACTTCAACCAGATCGACGTCTCCGTAGAAGCTAAATTCGGACTCGGCCAGGTGCTTGTCGCTGAGAATCACGGAGAGAAGCCTGTAGTTTTCTGCAAAGTAAAAGGCCTCGTTCGTCGCCTTGATCGCTTCCAGAGGATCGCCCGGTGCTATGGTTACTCTCGGGAACTCGGAGTGACTTCCTTTCGTTGCGACTTCCAGGTCGCCCTGTGCCGTGTAGGTCGGCACGCCGGTTCCTGTCCCGGCTCGTTGCGATAGATAGACGACCAGCGGGATCTCGGAAACACCTTGCATGGCCATCGACTCCTGCATCAGGTCGTAGCCTCCACCCGAGCTGCCGATCATGGTCTTGGCTCCGGTGTGGGCACAGCCCAGTCCGGCGTTGATCACGGACAGCTCACTTTCCGGCTGTAGGGTCATGTAATTATTTTCTTCCTGTCTGCCGGCCAGGATATGAAGAACAGGCGTGGCCGGAGTCATTGGATAGGCCAGATATACATCCATCCCTGATCGGATTGCTCCCTCGGCGACAGCCTCACTTCCGGTCATTGTATCGAGTTCCTCACCGACTCTTTCCAGTGAGAACTTCTCTTCGACGCTTTCGAAGCCGGACCGGGCCGCTTCGATATTGCTTTCAATTATTTTTTCTTTGTCGAACTCCTCCTGGATTTCGTCCTCGAGCAGTTCGAAATCAAAGCCAAGCTTCTTGATCAGGCCACCGGCAAATACCATGTTGTAGCCCTTTCCATAGCTCTTGGCGTCTTCAAAGTCATCTTCCTTGAGGAGAAAGCCATCTTCCTTAAGGTCTTCACTGTGTTTTTCTTCCGTGGCTTCGTCCAGGGCCAGTATACCATCAAGTGCTTTGTCATGAGAAGCTATCCTTTCGTCCGATATGGACAGAACGTTGAAGTTGTGGCCGCCTCTGATCAGCGACCCGTAGTCCCTGTAGCTGAAAGTATGGTACCCGAGCTTGGAGAGAATCTTGCCGGTCAGAGAACTTACCTTATCGATCCCATGCCCGGCCTTGCCTCCGAATAGAATATTCAGTCTCATCGAAAACACTGTTTCAATTATTTTCTCGAGAGAGCTTTTAAAACTTTTTAATTGTTTTAAATTTTCTTCTATTTCCTGCTATAAAAGGTCATGCGCGTCGTCTGTCGAAACACGACGCTTGCCAAACTTAAATATTTGCGAACAAAAGGATTTCTAGACAATGATAGACGGATCAAGTCTGGGTGGTCAACATGCCGGAAGAAAAAAGACAGCCGATAATTTCAGTCCTAGGTCATGTAGACAGTGGCAAGACTACACTGTTAGATAAGATCCGTACTTCTACCGTCGCGGCCGGAGAAGCCGGGGGCATAACCCAACAGATCGGTGCGACTCAGATACCGCTCGACGTAATCAGGGATCTCTGCAGCCAGACACTACCCGAAGGTAAGATCCAGATCCCGGGACTTCTCTTTATCGATACTCCGGGCCACGAAGCCTTTACGACCCTCCGTAAGCGCGGTGGCTCCATATCCGACCTGGCCATCCTGATTGTCGATATCAACGAGGGTTTCGAGCCGCAGACGGACGAGTCACTGACCTTCCTCAAGGACTTTAACACACCTTTCGTCATCGCGGCGACAAAGATAGACACCATCGCCGGCTGGCATGAAAAGGAGAACACCTGTTTCATGAACTCGTATCAGAGCCAGAGGAAGGAGGTACGGGAACGTCTGGACAACAAGATCTACGAACTGATGGGCGATCTTTCGGAACGGGGCTTCACTTCCGATCGCTACGACCGCGTCGACGACTTCCAGAAAAAGATAGGTATTGTGCCCGTCTCCGGGATCACGGGCGAGGGTGTCCCTGACCTGCTGTCTATACTGGTCGGACTCTCCCAGAAGTTTCTGGCTGACGAGATCGAGATGAAGGACGAAGTAGGAAAGGGTAATGTTCTTGAGGTCAAGGAAACGAAAGGTTTAGGTACTACAATTGATGTCATCCTCTACGAGGGCGAAATCAACAAGGGCGATACCCTCGTGATAGGTGGTGAACGGCCGATAGTGACCAAAATCCGGGCCCTCCTCGAGCCGAGACAGATGAAGGAACTGAGGACAGAGAAACAGTTCCGTCGCGTTGACAACGTTCGGGCTGCAGCTGGTGTCAAGATTTCTGCACCCGGTCTGGAAGATGCAGTTGCCGGGTCGCCGATGCATGTTGTTCGTAACGAAGAAGATATAGAGACGGTGAAGAAGGAATTGCAAAGGGAGGTGGAGGATATAGAGATCGAAACAGAAGGTGAAGGAATAATTCTTAAAGCGGATACGCTCGGCAGTCTGGAGGGACTGATCAAAATTCTCAAGGACAAGGAGATACCGATCCGGAGGGCCAAGATAGGCGATGTGACACGAAGGGATGTGATGGAGGAGAAATCCGTTGATGATCCATTGAAAAGAGCCATCTTTGCCTTCAACGTGGACGTGGCGGAGCAGGCCGAAGAGTGCAAGGACGATGTGAAGATCTTCAAGGATCCTGTAATCTATCGGATTCTCGAGGAATACGAAGAATGGAAAGAAGAGAGAAAGGAAGAGATGAAAAGGGAGAAACTGGAGCAGGTGACGAGACCAGGAAAGCTCCAGCTCTTGCCTGGCTACGTCTTCCGCCAGAGAAAGCCGGCCATCGTCGGTTCCGAAGTCGTCGACGGCGTGATCAAACCTGGTTATAACCTGGTCAAGGAGGGCAAGATCGTGGGCAAGATCCAGGAAATCCAGAAGGAAGGCGTCAACGTGGACAAGGCTGAAACGGGTGATAAGGTGGCCGTCTCGATCAGCAAGGTGACCGTGGGCCGCCAGGTGGAAGAGGGCGACGTTCTCTACAACGCACTATCGGACAAAGACATCCGCCGTCTCGAAGAACTGGAGGAATACCTTTCCAAGCCAGAAAAGCGCGTCCTGGAAGAGGTAAAGGAAAAGCTCTATGGGTAACCGTAAACTATATAAGTAACCTTTTACTATTATAAAGTGATAACATGGACATGAAAGATAAAAAGTATAAGGATATTGGGTTCGACACAGGAAGTTCTTGGTCTGACGTATATTTTGAAATGGGCGTCGATCCAACTTACGAAGATAGGTCCTAGTCCATAATCTTTAAATAGATTGCTCTATCTTTCATCATAGCCCGGAGATGAAACTGATCTGGGCGAGGTGATTCAATGTTCAAGATAATTATTTCTGACCCTGAAGAGGGACAGGCCTGGCAAGTGGAAAAGGAAGCAACGCCCTTGATCGGAACCAGAATCGGTGAAGAGTTCAACGGTTCGTTCATCGGACTGGAAGGTTATACACTGGAACTGACAGGCGGTAGCGACAAAGAAGGTTTTCCGATGCGAAAGGGAACAGTAGGTACAGGCCGTAGGAAGGTATTGATGAAGGAAGGAGCCGGTTACAATCCCAAGGAAAACGGAATCAAAAGAAGAAAATCGGTTCGAGGCGATACGGTTTCCGAAGGCATCGTACAGGTCAACACCAAGATTGTTGACAGAGAAAACGATGTGGCTCCTGTTCCTGAGCTGCTGGGTCTAGCTGAAGAAGAACAGGAAGAAGAGGAAGAATAACTTAACCTTAAATAACTGATATCCACAACTAGAAGATAGAATGTCTGAGATAGATGAAAGACTAATTCCGGAAGTAAACATCGGCCTCATCGGCCATGTTGATCACGGCAAGAGTACTCTAGCCCAGGCTATTTCTGGCAAATGGACGGATACCCATTCCGAAGAAGTGAAGAGAGGTATTACGATCCGTCTCGGCTACGCGGACTCGACACTTTACAAGTGTTCGGGGTGTGACGAACCGAACTGTTACTGCACCACAGACAAGTGCCCGACCTGCTTTGGTGACACGGAGCCGCTGAGAACGATCTCTCTGGTCGACGTACCCGGGCATAAGACTCTGATGGGAACAGTTCTTTCCGGCGCAGCCCTGATGGACGGGGCGATACTGGTTATCTCCGCCGAGGAGGACTGCCCGCAGCCCCAGACGGCCGAGCACCTCAAGGCTTTGGATATCGCCGGGATCGAGAATATAATTATAGTCCAGAACAAGATCGACCGTGTATCCGACGAGAAAGCCAAAGAAAACTACCAGCAGATAAAGGGTTTTGTTGAAGGAACGGTGGCCGAAGACGCGCCTATCATTCCGGTTTCGGCCCTACAGAGAGTCAACGTCGACGTTCTGATCAAGGCGATTCAGGAAGAAATACCGACCCCTGAAAGGGATCCCGAGGCCAGTCCGAGAATGATGGCCGCCCGAAGTTTCGATATCAACAAGCCAGGAACTGAAGTAAAGAATCTAAGAGGCGGAGTCGTCGGAGGAAGTATCATCCGCGGCGAGCTATCGGTTGGAGACGAAATAGAAATCAGGCCCGGTATACGCAGAGACGATGGTGTAGAACCGATAGTGACCGAGGTCAAGGGCCTGGAAAAAGTTGGAAAGTCCCTGGATAAGGCAGGACCTGGAGGATTGCTTGGAATTCAGACATCTCTGGATCCCAGCCTAGCCAAGAGCGACAATCTTTCGGGGAATATTATCGGCAAGCCAGACGATCTTCCGGAACTAAAGGATGAAATCACCCTTGAAATCCACCTTTTTGATAAAGTGGTCGGTCTAAAAAGAGGAAACGAAGTGGAACCGGTAAAGACCAACGAACCACTGATGCTTACCTGTGGAGTTGCCAAGACGGCAGGAGTTGTTACTTCGGCCCGGACCAAGGATGGCAAGGAAGAGGCCGAGGTTAAACTCAAGCTACCCATCTGTCCCGAAAAAGGGGAAAGGGTTGCCATCTCTCGTCAGATCGAAAACAAGTGGCGACTGATAGGTTACGGGATAGTGGAGTAGTTCGACATTAAGCGCCGATAGACTTTTTAAAGATAAAGTAGATAATGATTTCCATGTCCAAGAAAGTTGCTATTGTCGGAGCTGGGCACACCGAGTTCGGCGAGCTGTGGCACAGATCCTGGATCGATCTTGTCGAGGAGGCTGGACTGGAAGCCCTGGAAGACGCCGACATCGAGAAAAGGGATATAGACAAGTTCTTCATCGGTAATATGAGCTTAGGTATGTTTGCCGGTCAGGAGCACACAGCGGCCAAGGTTTTTTCTGAAGTATTTGATGGAAAGAGCAGCTCAGAGCTTCTGGGCCGACGTATAGAAGGTGCCTGTTCCTCTGGAGGCCTGGCTCTTGAAGCCGGGTTCAACGACGTTCTAGCCGGGCTGGAAAGAGACGAGGACAGAATAATTCTGGTCGGCGGCTTCGAGAAGATGACCGACAAACCAACAGAAGAGGCGACACGTATTCTGGCCGGGGCATCAGATGTGGAGAAGGAGATCGGATTTACCTTCCCGGCTCTGTACGGAATGATGAAAGATCGCTATCTTTACGAGACAGATGCCGAGGAAGATGACTTCCATCTCATCGCCGTCAAGAGCCACAAGAACGCAACTCTCAATCCGAAGGCTCAGTACAATTTTGAGATAACTCTTGATACAGTAAAGAATTCAACCGCCGTTGCCGACCCGACCAAACTATTCAATGCCTCGGGAATTGCGGACGGCGCGGCAGTAGTGATCATGACCACTGAAGACAGGGCCAAAGAACTCGGTGCCGATTATGTTCTCTTGGAAGACATTCAGGGACGTAACGATACGATAGCTCTCTACGAGAGAGATGATCTGCTTACGCTCAGCGCCACAGAAAAGGCGGCAGAATCTGTCTTTGAAAAGACCAGCCTTGAACCAGAAGATGTAGATGTTGCTGAAGTTCACGACTGTTTTTCCGTCGCCGAAGCCCTGGCCCTGGAGGACCTCGGTTTCTATCCCAAACGAAAGTCTTGGAAGGGGATTAGAAAAAGTCTGGAAGAAATAGACGGTATGAGTCCACCGGTTCCCTATGAACTGGAAAACGGACACAAGGTATACATCAATACATCCGGTGGACTGAAGGCCAAAGGACACCCGGTTGGAGCGACCGGCGTAGCTCAGGCGGTCGAAGTGGTTGATCAGCTTCGAGGGAAGTGTGGAGAGAGACAGGTTGAGGATGCAAAAATCGGATTAACTCATAACGTAGGCGGCAGCGGCGGTACAGCTGTCGTCGGAATCTACAAGAAACCTGATATGTGATAAAATGGTATGGACAGGACCCGGCTACAGAAGAACTCTGGACCTTAGATATCTAAAGGGAAAGGAGTGTGAGAAATGCGGAAACCTCTATTTTTCGACCCGCAACTACTGCGGTGATTGTGGACGTGACGGTGAACTTAAAGAGGTCAAACTGCCCCGTGAGGGTGTGGTTCACTCTTCCTCAGTAGTCCGGAAATCTACAAACAGTTTCCAGCTAAACAAGGACGTTCCCTATTCCGTCGGCGCAATCAAGCTCAAGGGAATGGACTTCAAAATCCCGGCGATAATCGACTCGGAGGAGAGATTAACGGGTGAAGATGTCAGGGCAGAGATCGGACTCCTTGGCGAATCTAACGATATAAAATTCCACAGCTACATCTGGAGAAAGAAGAGAAGATACCATCAGCCTGAGCCGCAGAGAGGAGAATGTGACGTAAAGGAGGGTTTCGGAATCCTCGACTACGGGGTCTACGTACCCCGAAAACGGATAAAGTCCGAAGAGATAGCCGAGATCTGGGGCGAGAAAGTTTCCGGTATGGTCAAGAGCTTTCCCGGTAAGTGGGACGATCCGGCTGCCTATGCTATGAACTCCGCTCTGAACTGTCTTGAGACCAATAGTGTCCCTTCCGAGGATATAGAGAAAATCATGGTTGGCTCTGAATCACATCCCTATGCTGTCAAGCCCACCGCTTCCATCGTGGCTGAACTTATCGGCAGCAGCGGACAGGCGGTAGATTTTGAATTCGCCTGCAAAGCCGGAACTCAAGCCGTCATAGACGCTTACGATTCTGTCAAAGCAGGATCGATCGACTACGGTATGGCTATCGGCGCTGATTCTTCTCAGGCGAGGCCGGGCGATGCATTGAAATATATGGCCGCTGACGGCGGAGCAGCTTACCTTGTAGGCAGAGAAGATCCGATCGCAGTTATCAACGGCTACGAATCGTTCACGAGCGATACGCCCGATTTCTTACGCAAGGAGGCTGAGGAGTTCCCCGTTCACTTCGGTCGCTATACAGGAGAACCGGCCTACTTTAAACATATAATTGAATCCAGTCGGAGATTGATGGAAAGCCAGGGAACAGAACCCGAAGACTACGACTACGCCGTTTTCCATCAGCCGAACATGAAGTTTCCTCGACGTGTGGGCAAACGGCTCGGCTTCAGTAAGCATCAGATCGAACCAGGGATAGTTGTCGACTGGATTGGTAATACGTATTCGGCCTGTACTCTCCTTGGTCTAGCCCGGGTACTGGATCAGGCCAGTCCCGGAGAAAGGATATTTGTCGCCTCCTACGGGTCAGGAGCTGGGTCCGATGCCTTCGACATCACAGTCACCGAGAGAATCACAGTGAAACAGGAGGAGAAGAAGAGAAGTGTCGACTCCTGGATCGGAAAGGAGGACAAAGAGCTGTTGGAGTTTGGCAGCTACGGAGAATACGCTAAAAACAAAGGACTGCTCAAGGATTGATAAAATGCGAACACTGTTGTTTCTCAAACCGGATGCTGTAGTGAGAAGGTATGTAGGAGCGAGAGTAATCAAAGAAATACTGGAAAAGGGTTTCGGAATCGAATACTTTGGCAAGGCTTCACCATCGCGTGAGTTTATCGCCGAGGAACATTACGGAGAACACAAAGGAAAGTTCTTCCACGAGTGGCTGGTTGACTACGCCAGTTCTTCCTATGTTTTGGTCATGGTTCTTTCCGGGGATAATGTCATCGATGAAGTCAGAGACATGCTGGGCGACACTTGGCCCGAAAAGGCCGGTCCAGGAACTGTAAGAGGGAAGTACGGTGTTCTCGGTGGGATAAATGTAGCCCATGCCTCGGACAGCGAAGAAAGCGCAAGAAGAGAAATTGAGCTCTGGGAGGACTTTATCGAAATGGAGAATGTGGACTACAGAAAATCGGCTGAAGAATACATGAGAAAAAACTTAGATCGGGTCATGATCGATCCTGTTCGTTATCGTGAGGTATCGAAGGCCATAATTGATGAAAGAATCGATCCTGATGTTGCCCAGGAAAAATTTTCTGAGTTACTCAAAAAAGAAAGCGACTTTTCCGGGAAGGGGTTAGAAAATCTAGCTGAAGCTATGGTCGATAACGCTCTTCTGAGAAAAGAAGAAGATTAACTCAGACTTCTGATTTTTTCTAATGTCTTTTCTGTTACTTCTGGAGGAGTTCCATCGGCCCAGATTTCGACGACCTCCGTCTTGTCTTGGAAGAAATTCAATAACGGTTTTTCTCTTTCCTTGTATATTTCAAACCGACGTTTGATCGTCTCTTCTGTGTCGTCATCTCTTCTGGAAAGTTCGGCTCCACAGTGGTCGCATTTACCTTCCTCTTCCGGTGAGAGCGGTGGCAGTTTGTAGTGAATGCCATCTATAGTCTTGTCTATGTCGGCTACGTTGTAGTTTCCCTTTCCACAGTTCTTACAGATTCTTCTTCCCAGGATCTTGCGCACGGCTATCTCTTCGTGTGTTTTGAGGAAGATGGTTGCGTCTATCTTTACAACTTTATCAAGGAACTCTGCCTGTTCTAGGGTTCGAGGGTAACCATCTAGAATAAAGTCCTGTTTGTTTATATCTCGCAGCTTCTTTTCTACTGCCTCGTTGACCACGGAGTCAGGAACGAGATCCCCTTTGTCCATATAACCTTTTACCTTTTTTCCCAGTTCGCTTCCTCTTTCGACTTCCTGTCGGAACAGCTCTCCGGGTGATATATGCTCTATGCCCAGTTCCTGGACCAGTTTAGAAGAAACGGTTCCCTTACTGGAGCCGGGTGGGCCAAATATCACTAGATTCATTGTGCTTCTTTCTCTGTCCACTTTACTTTCTTCGGATCCCTACCAAGCTTGAGATGGTTTTTCTCACACTTAGCAGAACAGTAGAAGTAGCTGGTACCGTCTTTCTTGACGTGAATCTTACCCTTTCCCTTTTCTATTTCTTTGTCACAGAAAGTACATTTCATGGTATCACTGGTTAATCTTTCCGCCGGATTCCATTTCGGTTTCTCTCAGCATCAGGATGTCTCCTTTGCGGACCGGGCCGGCTACATTTCTGACCAGGACCTTGCCTTTGTCCTTTCCTTCGAGGACTTTACACCTGACCCTAGTCACGTCTCCGACTCCACTTCTTCCAAATATCTGAACTACTTTGCCTGGTACGGCGTCTTCGTTTGTTGCCATATTCTATCTTCACTCGGTTTTCTTGATTGTTTTTACCTTGTCTACGATTTCTTCGACGAGATCTCCAGCGTCTCCTAACTCTTCGATGGCCAGTGCGGCTGTCGGTACGTCGATGCCCGCCGCTCTTCCTAGATCATCCTTCTTTTCTACGTAGACGAAAGTGATGTCCTTTTCTTCGCAGAGAGGGCCGAGATGCATTACGATTTCAGGAGGTTCAACGTCCTCAGCAATAGCAACCAGATCGGCGTTGCCTCTCTCGATGGTTTTCGTGGTTTCGTTGGTTCCGATGCTAAGCTTACCTGTAGCCCGGGCGGTTTCGATCGCCTCAAAGACCTTGTCTTCCAGCTCACTCGGAATGTCGAACTTGTTATTCATCAAATCACCTCATTGTTTCATTCATTAGCGATTTTCATAATCCCCTTTGAACTGGAAAATTTATAATTTTAATATATATAAAAGTTTTCCGATTCAGCTATGGGTGTAGTAGAACTTAGCACTTTTCTCGCCTTTTTCGTCCATGCGGACGAAGCCAAACCGCTCGAATTGGAGAACGTTGTCCACATCTTCCTTGAGAACGTTTCTCTCGGCCAGTCCCTTTTTCTCGCTTGCGTCGGGCATGACTACCTCGACGGAAACCGCCTGTTCGTCCCCCGGCAACCACTGCACCTTCGCCATCTCCTGAACTATCTCGTTGCCGACGCACTCACAATCATAACCTTCTTCCGGTATTTTGATGTTGTAGAGATCTTTGAGCCGAATAGTCTCGCCTCTGTTTTCTTCCAAGTCCTTCTCTTCGATGTAGAACTTTTCCCCGGCTTCCAGGCTCCTTGTTCCTTCCTTTTCCGGGTGAACCGGAAGCTCTACCTCACCTTCTTTCAACGGGTTCTCGACCTCTATTTCCAGAGGGTCTTCAAGGAAAAAGTATCGCGGCGCTTCCGGATCAACGATTTTTCGGTTCATCGTCTTTAGTGTTTCCATGGAGATTTCGGCATCTCTGCTCTTGGGGCCGAACTTCCGAATCAGTTGATGGAAGGTCTCCGGCTGGAAGCCACGTTTCCTGATCGCCCGCAGGGTACCGAGTCGAGGGTCGTCCCAGCCCTTGTACTTTCCAGAGTCTATTCCTTGTCGGATTGTGCTGGTGCTGAGGACGGCTCCTTTGACCGAGAGGAAGCCGTGGTGCGCGGCGACGGGGTAGTCCCAGTCGAAATACTTGTAGATCCATTTCTGTTTTTCTGTGTTGACCGCGTGTTCCTGGGCCCGAAGTATGTGTGTTATATTTAGTTCGTGGTCGTCTATCGCTGAAGAGAAGTTGTAGAGCGGCCAGACTATGTAATCCTGCGAGACATGTGGATGGTGATGGTTCTTGAGGACACGGAAAGCAGGCCAGTCCCTCTGTGCGGGGTCCTTGTGGTCTATCTCCGTCTTGATTCTCATTACGGCCTCTCCCTTGTCGTAGTCTCCGTCCTGCATCTTCTGCCACCTCTTTATATTTTCCTCTCGACTGAGTTCCCGACAGGGACAGGCCTTCTGATCGTCCCTTATTTTTCTCCATTCCTCCGAGTCGCAGGTGCAGATATAGGCATGACCACCTTCCAGGAGCTCGTAGGCGAATTCGTAGTAGGTATCAAGTCTTTCCGAGGCTTTGATTATCAAATCTGGCTCACAGCCGAGCCACTCTAGATCTTCCTCGATCCATTTGTAGAACTCCTCTTTCGGTGATTTTTCCGGTGTGGAAGGATCTGTATCGTCGAAACGAAGAACGAAACGACCGTCGTTTCTTTCCGCGTAAAGATATGAGAGTAAGGCCGGTCGCGCACTTCCGATGTGTAGAGGTCCGTTGGGATTGGGTGCCATTCTGGTTATCACGGCTCCTTCCTCTTCCTTCGGTATTTCAGGCAGTTCATCGCTCTCTTCCTTTTCTGTCTCCAGTGAGACTCCGAGTTTTTCGGCCTCGTTTTCCTGAACGTCGACCGGAAGATCGTTTACCTCTTTGATTACTTCCTGGATCTCGTCGATAACTTCCTTGGGCTCCAGGTCCTCGTATTCTGACATCACGCCACCGAGAACAGCACTGACTCTGGCTTCACCTTCGTGAAGAATTGCGTTTCTTAGTGCGTGCATCCAGATCTTTCTTTCCAGTTCTTCTCTGTCCATATTATCTATTCAATTGTTATCCCGGAGTAGCCTACAATCGAGTTTTTGTCCTTCGAGACGTCGTAGGAGGTGGAGTGATGGAGAATCCGGCCTCCTTTGGCCTTGTCCTTCAGAGCGTAGAGCATGGCCGCTATCGGCCCAGTTCCGCAGATAGTTGCATTATACTTTTCGACGGTATCTAAAAAGCTTTCCGGTGAGAGATTTTCAATCGCCTCACCTGCTTCCCGATCCACCTTTTCCACGTAGTCCAGGATAGCGCTTGGGCCGCCTGAAACTGGCGTGTAACCGTAGGAACGTCCGAAATGGGTGAAGTCAGATGAGGCCAGGACGATGAACTTTTTGGCTGTTTCCTGTGTCGCTGCCTCGATGGCTTCGCCGATGTCCTGGGCTTTCTTCTGCGACTTCCCCCTCATCGCTATAGGTACGATATTCACCGATCCGAGTTTATGCTGGAGCCAGGGAAGCTGGACTTCTATTGAATGTTCCTGGTTGTGGGCATTGTAGTCCGACTTCAGGTGGTCGGAGTTCTCGAGTATGGTGTTGGCCAGATCCGAGTCGATCTGGCAACTGCCGAGCGGTGTCTTCCACATTCCTGATGTCATGATTGCTTCGTTGGCTCCCGTGTTGCTGTGGTTCGGACCCAGAATTACGAAGGTTTTCGTCTCTCCGAGCAGCGACTTGTAGACATGGGCCTGTGTTTCTCCGCAGTACATATATCCGGCATGTGGAACTACCCCGCCTATAATACCCTTTTTATCTATCTTGGCTCGCCGGAGGAACTTGTCCAGCATCGATTCTATGTCGCCGGAGTTCCGTGGATAGAATTGCCCTACGGCTATAGGATTTCTTATTATCATATTAAACCATGGTTCTAGAAGATATAAAAAAATGAACTACTCTTCTTCGCCTGTGAAGTCGGAAAGATCGTAGTCGAATTCTTCGTCGGAGCTTATCTCGCCCTTCTTCTTGAGAATTTCACGGGCCAGCAGGTAGAATATTGTTCCTACACTCTTCCTTCCCTTGTTGTTGCCGGGCAGGACGAGATCGATGAAGTCCAGGTCGTTGAAAGTATCACAGATAGCGATGATCGGAATTTTCTTTTTGACCGCCTCCTGAATGGCCTGATTGTCGACCAGGGGGTCGGCCACAAGAAGCACGTCCGGCTCGTCATAGTTCGGGAGAGAAGGGTTGGTTAGAGTACCGGGCATAAATCTGCCGTCGATTACTTTGGCCTCTACTGCTTCACCGAACTTCCGTATAGGTTCCTGGGCGTTCTCCTTCCTGCCAGCTACCATTATCTTGTCGAACCTGCTGAGAAAGGAAGCAGCTACACCGATCCTCTCGTCTATCTTTTCTACATCTATTATCGAAAGTCCGTCGGGCCGGGTCTTGAAAATGAAAGGCTCCATCTGCTTCGTTTTGTCTCTCATCCCGAGGTGGATGCCCGCGGAAATGTATTTCTCTCTATCCAGCAGTTCAGTCATAATATCTCTACGTAATTTTTAATGATAAGTTTAAATATGTTATCCCTGAGCAGGAACCGGGGTTCTTTACTCCATCCTCGGTGGTTCCTTGAGTCTGACCGTCAGAGGAATCACACCTTCTTCCATCTCCTTCCGGGCCAGTTCAGCTGGCTTGCCGCCGATCTTCTTGTCCAGCAGTACCGGAGCTCCCATGGATATCTGCAGTGCCCTGGCGGAGATGATTCGCGCCTTTTCAAACCGCGTCATTCCGTCTCTTTCAAGAAATTCCATAATTTCACCCAATATACCTCAATTTGTCTCCCTCACTTTCCTTGTCCTTTGCACTTTTTAAAGCTTTCTTCTGTACCTTTTCCAGTTTTTCTAGGAACTCTTCCATCTCCTCAACCTTCCCTTCTATGTCTTCCAGGCCTATATCAAGGTCAAAAATTTCTACCAGAACCTTGATAACTTCCTCTGCTGCCTTTGGGTCCGTGACGATCGGAAAACCGGCCGTCTCGCCCATGAGACATACGCCTTCTATACCTCTTTTCTTGGCTATGCCGAGCAGCAGTCCGGTGGCGCCTACAATCATGCCGATACGAGAGCTGGTGTCTTTGAAGTTGATGTTGTAGTCACTGTATTTTTCTTCCAGTGTTTCGTCGGTAGTGATACCAAAGACATCCGTCCCATTTTCGACTTCGTCCTGAATTTTACCAGTTCCGAAGCCACCAAGAGTGAAGATCTTTTCCACGTTCATTTCTTCACAAAAATCGATTATCTTGTTGGATACCTCGAAGTGTCCACCACCTTCTTTATCCTGGGCCTGTGCGTCTCCGGTAAGAAATATGAAATCATTACCGTCCGGATTCTTCCAGTAGTAGAAGTCGCATTTCAGCAGGCTTATCTCTTTGTCGTGGATCAGGACAAAAGGCATGAAATGAGGGGAATACAGTTCAGCGAATTTTTTCGCCTCGAGCTGGTTTATCAGATATTCGGCCGCGATTCTTCCTACGTTGCCAATACCAGGCAAACCTTCAATTAAGATAGGGTTTTCCAGGTCAGGTTTTTCGATTACATCTATTTCAGTTTTCATCAGGACACCTCGATTAAATTAAACAACCTTTAAAACTTTAAAAAGCTTTTCACTTCTTGTCCTTCAGTTTCTCCTTTCTTCTGTAGTCTCCGTATCGGTCTTCGGGAGAGAACTTACCCGGTCCGGGTTCGACCGTCTCCGAGCCGCAGTTCTGGCATCTTTTCTTGAGTGTGTATCTTCCACATTGTTTGCATTTTCTCATATCCATGTTAGGCCCTCACGTCGCAGTTTTCCACGTATTTTTCCATCCTCTCCCGAAAGCTATGTAGTTTTTTCTCCTGATAACTTTCCTTCTCGGAAAAGGAGGGTTCAAGCGTGTTCTTCGGGCGGAACTGCTGAATAAAAAAGTTTTTACAACCTTTAAGTAACTTTCCTACCTCTTCTATGTCTTTACTGTCAACGAGATCCGGCACGGCTGTAAGGCGGAATTCGTAGTTTTCCAACCTTTTAACCTGCTCGATGCTCTTCCTGATAGCTTCAAGGTCCACCTCCTTTCCTGCGGCCCGATTGTATTTAGAAGGAGAGGTCTTGACGTCCATGGCTACGTAGTCGACCAGTTCCCGGTCGATCAGATCTTCGATGACCTCGGGCCTGGTTCCGTTCGTGTCCAGCTTGACGAGGTAGTCCATTTCTTTCGTCCTTTCGATGAACCCGTCCAGATCTTCCTGAAGGGTCGGTTCGCCGCCGGTGATCACCACCGCCTCTAGCTGACCGCTTCTCTTCTTTAGAAAGTCCAGAACCTTGTCTTGGTCAAAGGCCTCTACCGAACTCTCCACCAGCTCCCTGTTGTGGCAGAAAGGACAGCGGAAGTTGCAACCAAGGGTAAAAATAACGGCAGAGATGTGATCTGGATAGTCCAGCAGACTGAACCGCTCCAGACCACCTATTTTCATCGAGATCACTCGGCTGCCTTGTCGAAGTTCGATCGATTCTCGAACTCGGTCTTTTTTCCTGGGTTCCACTGTTCCGTCGGTCGTAGATAGCCGACTACTCGCGAGTAGACCTCGCATTTTGTGCGGTGTTTTTTCAGTTCTTCTTGATTCATGTTTTCAAGCTCTTCTTTGGATGGTTGGTTTTTCATTTTCTTCACCTCTTTCGTAACCTATTTCTTCGTCGCATTTTGGACAGTATTTTTCTTCGCCGGGTATATACCCGTGCTTCGGGCAGATCGAGAAAGTGGGAGTTATCGTATAGTAGGGCATTTTGTACTCCTCGGCGATCTTTTTGACCAGCTTCTTCGTCGCCTCGATGCTGGGCATCTTTTCGCCCAGCCAGCCGTGAAATACGGTACCGCCTGTGTACTTGCTCTGCAGCGGGTCCTGATGATTCAAGGCTTCGAAGAGGTCGTCCGTGTGCCCGGCCGGCAGTTGGGTCGAATTTGTGTAGACCGGTTCCTCGTCGTTTCTCGCCTCGAGGTTGTAAATCCGGATGTCAGGGAATTCTTTTCTGTCATTCCTGGCTAGCCGGTAGCTTGATCCTTCGGCCGGTGTCGCCTCGAGGTTAAAGATGTCTCCTGTTTCTTCCTGGTAGTCCGAGATTTTCTCCCGCATGAACTCCAGCGTTTTCTCGGCAAAGGTATGGCCCTTTTCCGTCGCGATGTCAGTGCCCTTGAGGTTGAGTAGCGCGTCGTTCATCCCGATCAGGCCGATGGTCGAGAAATGGTTCTTCCAGTATTCTCCCTGCGCTTCCTTGACCTTTCTCAGGTAGAACCGGGAATAAGGGTAAAGTCCCTGTTCCGTGAAGTTTTCCAGCACTTCCCTTTTGATAACCAGACTCTTCTCGGCCAGATCCATCAGCTCTTCCAGGCGGTCGAAGAACTCCGATTCGTCCTCCGAGACGTAGGCAATCCGTGGCAGGTTTATGGTCACTACGCCTATCGATCCGGTCAGAGGGTTCGATCCGAAGAGACCACCGCCCCTCTTTTTCAGTTCCCTGTTGTCCAGTCGGAGACGACAACACATCGATCTCGCGTCCTCGGCCTTCATGTCGGAGTTGATGAAGTTAGAGAAGTAAGGGATTCCATACTTCGCGGTCATCTTCCAGAGCGGATCCAGGGTCGAGTTGTCCCACTCGAAGTCGTCGGTAATATTGTAAGTGGGTATTGGGAAGGTAAACGGCCGTCCTTTTGCGTCGCCCTCCATCATAATCTCGGCAAAGGCCTTGTTGATCATATCCATTTCTTCCTGGAACTCGCCGTAGGTCCTGTCCTTCGTTTCCCCGCTGACGACGACCGGTTTGTCTTCCATATGGTTTGGAACCTTAAGGTCCATGGTTATGTTGGTGAACGGCGTCTGGAATCCGACCCGCGTCGGAACATTGATGTTGTAAAGGAACTTCTGCATCGCCTGCTTTACTTCCTTGTAGGAGAGGTCATCGTAGTGAATAAATGGTGCAAGATAGGTATCAAAGTTGGAGAGTGCCTGAGCGCCAGCTGCCTCCCCCTGAAGTGTGTAAAGGAAGTTGACGACCTGTAAAAGGGCTACGTCGAAATGTTTGGCCGGTGCAGATTCTATCTTACCCCTGACTCCTTTGAACCCGACTTCCAGCAAGTCCTCGAGGTCCCAGCCAACGCAGTAGGGTGCCAGTGAACCCAGGTCGTGGATGTGGAAGAAGCTATTGTTATGCTGTTCTCTTACTTCTCGAGGATAGATTTTCTCCAGCCAGTACTTGCTGATTATCTTGTCCGTGATGTGGACGTTGAGTCCCTGTAGCGAGTAGCTCATGTTCGAGTTTTCTTTGACCCGCCAGTCGTTTTCTTTGATATAGTTTTCTATGATCGATGTATCTCTAAGCAGTTCATGAAATTTTCTCAGCTCTGCGTGTTGGCTTCTGTAGAGGATATACGCCTTTGCGGTTTTATAGTGACCTTCTTCAACCAGGGTTTTCTCTACAATATCCTGTATGGTCTCGACGGAAGGAGTTTCGTCTTCGTCCAGTTTATTTTTCAGTCTTTCTACTGCCTTGTTGGATATTTTTTTCGAAAGATCCCGGTTTGTTCCTCCTACCGCCTGAGCGGCTTGCCAGATTGCCTCTGTAATTTTTTCCTGGTTGAAATCTTGTAGCGATCCATCTCTTTTTCTAACTTTGTCGAATCCCATTAAAGCACCTCATTTAATTGATTTTATTTCCTTTTCCAGTGATTCAAGGTCAAATTGTTTGTAGACGGAAGCAAAGCGGATGTAGGCCACTTTGTCCAGTTCCTTGAGTTTTTGCATCGCCATCTTGCCGATTTCCGAGGACCCTATCTCGTTTTTCCCGCTTTCCCTCAGTTTTTCGATCACCTCTTCTACAATTTCTTGGATCTCCTGGTCGGAAACCGGCCTCCTTTCACAGGCCTTGTAAAGGCCTTTCTTCAGCTTTTCCTCGTTGAACTTTTCCCTAGTTCCATCCTTTTTGATTACCCGTGATCTCAGTTCGGCGCGCTCATAAGTAGTGAACCTTTTCCCGCAGCTCTTGCACTCCCTTCTTCTTCTGACAGTTGTTGAGTTCTCGGTTTCCCTTGATTCTATGACCTTCGTTTCGGCAGAACAGTAAGGACAGTTCATGATAACGATCGATTTTTGTCTGTTGTCATTGGGTTGTAATACTACATATTGAGTATATATTTTGTTGACCACACTATATGTAGTGGTCAAGAGAAATATTGGAACTCTTCCTATATAAAAATTATTAGGGTGGAAAACATATGTAGTGAAATAATAATTACTGTTCGGGAGAGACTACAGTGATGTCCTCTTTCTTTCTCAGTTCCGCTTCTGCTTCCTCAAGTTTTTTCTGTCCTTGTTTTGGGTCCTTGGCTTCTATTGAGAACTCGTATTCCGGAGCAGAGATATACTTTACCTCCAGACCGAACTCCTCTTCTATTTCCGAAAGCACCTTCTTTATTCTTTCGATGCCGTCTGGTTTGAGGGACTTGAGGCTTATCTTCTTGCTTATCTTCTCCGTCTTGATCTTTATCTTCTCTTCGGCCACTTCCTTGATTATTTCGGCCCATTTTTCTTCGACGTCTCTTTTCTTCAGCTCTTCAACGCCCTTCTTGACGGCGATTTCGAACGGTTCCAGAAGGTCCTTGAAGTTTTCCTGAAGGAAAAATCCGATCTCCTTGTCGATTTCCTCTTTGTCTATATCGGCCCTTTCTGCTACCGTCTCCAGGAAGCTGTTTCCTCGCTGATCACGTTTCCAGGTCTGCATTCGTTTGTTCTTTTCCCTGTCATCTACCTTCTTCAGGGAAAGGTCTATCCTGTCCCGGTCCTTGTCAACGCCCTTGACCTTACAGACGGTCTTTTCTCCTTCCTTGGCCCAGTTTCTTATGTCCCGGACCCATTTCTTGGCTACTTCTGAGATATGGACCATACCTGTTTTGTCGTACTCGTCTAACTTGACGAAGATAGAATTAGGATTTATTTCAGTTACTGTGCCTACCACCAGCTCGCCGCGGCGGGGAAAATCGTATTCACGCTTGACCATGCTGATCACCTCAGCACTTCCTTGATGTTGGTCTTCACGTCACCGAGTCCTCCCGTCGGCTTGCAGATTATATTGCCGCAGTTGCTGCACTTGACAGTGGTAGAGGGTTTATTGAATATTACCTGCTCGTTTGAACACTCCGAGCAGACTACCTTCAAAAATCTAGATCTTGGTTCTTCGATCATATTTATCTCTCTATTTCCAGTCTTTTCACACGGAAACCCTTGCCGATAATCTGTTCTCTACCACATTCGCGGCATTTGTAGCGAAGATCAACTTTACGTGTTGGCTTCTCACCGGCTACACCTTTCGAGTACGAGCTGTTGCCGTGTCCTTTCGATCTTCGGACCCTTCTCCTTTCGCCTTTTGAAAGGATACTCCGGTTTCTAGCCCCGACCTTTTCCTTGCGGAGCTCGTGCTCCGTGTGCTTGTCGCATTTCGGACAGTATTTTTTCTGTACTTTTGGTATTTTCATTAAATCACCACAACTATCAGCAATAGTTTGAATTTAATGTTTTTAAATATATTGGCTGAACCGGGCTCAGAGTTGAGTTGCTTCAGCCCTTTCCTTTTCGATCAGCACCTCGGCCAGTTCATCGGGCAGCACGGCCAGATCCCCTTCTTCAAAGGGTCCATAGGTTTCTTCCTCTTCTGGACCCATGAACTTATCGACGTCACGGACCATGCGGACCAGTTTCATGCCTTCCTCTGTCTGAACCTCGAAATCTTCTTTTTCCATTTCAGTTTCGCTTTCTTCCAGTTCTCCCTCAGCCTCTTGTTCTTCTTCCTCTTCTTTACTTTTCATCTCCTTGCTCTCTCTTTCCTTCTCGCTTGTTCCTTTTTCTTCCTTCTCTTGGTTTACTTCTTCTCCTTCTCCTTCCTTATCCATGTTTTCTGTCTTCTCCGTTTCGCTGTCCTCATCTTTGTCGGTCAGCGGTTCTTTTCCTTCCAGCACCTTTTCCAGCAGACCCTCTTCCAGTTCCTTCAAACTCTCGACTACGGTCTCGAAGAACTCCTCCTCTTCGGGCAGCAGGTTCTTGGAAACCTTGTTGCTCCGGACGTAGTGTAGCGCAAGCATTAGTATCTTCTTTCTTCTTCGGTTGAAGATCTCTTTGACCCGACTCTTGACGTTTTCTATCTCTCGGAGAAGATGCGGATCCCTCTTTTCTTCGAACTCCTCTTCTTTTTTGTTGATCCACTGGACGCAGGACCGGAAGAAGTCGTCCGGCAGTTCCTGCAGCTTCTTGTTGTTCTTTTCCTTGCGGCTGAACTTACGGAAAGTCTTGTAAGTGATGACATTCTCTTCTTCGGAATCGGACATACTATTATTCTTTTCGAGAAAAGGTTAAATAAATTAGTCGCCTTTTTTTCGGAAAGGATAGACTACCGGGTTTTTTATCACGATTTCGTCACCACCCTGTTTGCATACCTTATCTGGGTGACAGACACCAAATGATCTGTAGTACATCTCGTTGTCGCAGGACGGCGGCAGCATCTCCTTGTTCTGTCTCTGGAACCACTTGAGCTGAGTGTCGATATAGTTCTTGCTGAGCTTCTTCCGGTTGTTCTGGTTCCACTCTTCCAATTTTTCTTCTATCCGGTCCCAGTCCCAGTTCATGTTGCGCAGGAAGTTGATCAGGATGAAAACGCTTCTCTTCCTCCCGTCTTCCACCCCCTTTAGTATGGTCTTGATGCAGGGCGGGAACTTTTCCTCATCGACCGGTTCCTCGGGCTTGAGGTCCTTCTTTTTCTTCTTGTTTGTCGGTCTTTTTCTCCGTTTATTCTGCTGAGAGTACCAGTTCAGTGCCCTTTCGACCAGACCGGACGCCTCGTTGGCCTCCGCTTTCTTGAAGAATCGATTATCGATCTCGACTTTCTCCGGCCGAGCATCGCTTTTCTCAAACCCTTCTAGCTCGTCCCTCGCAAGAGGCAGCGAAACCAGCCAGCTCTTTTCGTGCAGCGAGTAAGGCAATCGGAAAAGATGACGGCTGCCCCAGTTCTTCTCCACGTCGACGAACTCAAAGGAAAACAGTTCTTCGCCGTCCTTCTTCATCTCCTTGATTAGACCCTGGTGCGATCCCTTCATTTCGATCAGTTCATCCAGGAGCCCTTCTTTGATTTCATTCCGGATGTAGCCGGCCACTGCCTGGGGAATCCGAGGAAACTGTTTCCTCGTCTCTTTGAAGCCGACCTGTTTAGGAAAGGCTGGCCAGGGGATGGAGATATGGAATCCCCTCCGTCCGGAAAACTTAAGTCCGTAGCTTTCAACTCCGTTCTTCTCCAGAACTGTGATGGTTCTTTTGGCGGCTGCTTTGGCCGCATCCAGTCCGAGTGAAGTGTTTGAGTCGATGTCTATGATCAGGTCCCATCCGGATCTCAACCTGTCCATGGCCTCTTTGCTGAGAGAAGTGTCGAGTTCCATCGGGTTCTTCCATCTCTCCACCGAGCCGTGGAAGGCGACGACGCCCTGTTTCACCATCTGCAGCAGATCCTTTTCATATTCCAGTATCTTGGGCCGCGAGGTGTAGCCGCCGGAAGAAAATGTACCGCCTATTTCCCTGTTCTCTGTGTTCTCGACCATCCGTTTGGCTAAGTTGTTCTTTCGGTAGTAGTCGATAACCTGCCTCTTATTCATATCCTATCTCCTGTTTTGAGAAGATGTCGGAAAAGCCAAATGCAACTATGACCAGTCCTATAATTACAACCAAAACTAGAATTATCAGGAAGGGTAGCAATTGGTCCCAGTTTATAGATCCCAGCGCACCGGTCAGGCTGTTCAAGTACTGAAGTGATATTTCCGGATAGACAAAGATCGCTATCACAAAGCCTACCAGGAGTACGAATATAGACAGGACAAGAATTATTGCCCCGAGTTTAGTTTCACTTCCCATATTTTGACACCCTTGCGTTTTTAATTTAATAAACTTTTATTTAAATATAGATAAGATCGACTCTTCAACCGGAGACGATAGCTATTGTTGCTCTTGTCCCTTCCAGTTTTTTCTGAACTGATAGTCGATAGGGAGGATTTTAAGCTGTTCAAAAAAGATAAGAAGTGATTATTCTTCTACTCTGGGAGCCAGGACAAAGGAAAGTCTAATCTTTTCCGGTTCACTGAATTCCAGCTTCATCGGATAGTCGTTGCCAAAACGGACGGAAACCACATCCGATATCTTCGCCGCTTTGATCATTTTCTTCAGGTAGTCAATGGGATATCGGCTTCTTGTCTCCTCATCTACTTTCATATCCACGAGCTTCTCGGCTTCGGTTTCTATCTTTACACTGCTCGAGTCGCCCTCGGCTTCCATTGTCAGAAGACCCTCTTCACCCTTGAAGACAACAGAATCAGAGATTATCTCCGCATCAGAGACCGTCTTGTCGATCAAGGAACTTTTCATCTCTACTTCGACCGGGAACTCCAGCTGCTCCGTATCCGGTATCTCTCCCGAGGAGATGGAAAGCAGCGGCATTGCAAATTCTCGCTTCGTGTCGTTTTCAATAGTAATTATCAGCTGAGACTCGTCCTCGCTTAGCTCGAATCCAAGTGTGTCGCTACCCTTGGCACGCTTTAGAATCTGAATAAAGTTTTCGATGTTTACGCCCAGCTCTTTCTTCTCGTCGCATTCGTACTCTTCAAAGGCATCGGCCTTCAGTTCGAAGTCAACTACGGCAACGGTTGATCTGTCGGCCGCCTTCAGGGAGAGGGATTCCTCATCGGCTTCGAATATTCCTTCGTGGATTAGCTTAGAGATTGTGTCGATAGAATCCTTGAGCAATGACGGATCGGATAGAGAAGCTTTGAACATTTACCACACCTGACTATTTACTTTTCGACCGCTATTTATATAAGTTTTGTCAGATTTTCAGTTCTCTTTTCTGTTTTTTGAGAATTTTCTCCAGGTCTGCGTTTTTCTCTTCCAGTTCGTAGTTTACGATGGCGACGTCCTTGTCGATATCTATCACCCGGGACAGATCGGAAGGAGTTCCCAGAACTACTGTATCGCACTCGGCCTTTTCGATAGTTTTTTCTAGATCGGATAACTGGCCGCGGCTGTAACCCATAGCGGGAACTATCTTTTTTAGATCGTAGTTTTTGAGGACCTCTTTAACAGAGCCTACGGCGTACGGTCTGGGGTCGACTATTTTATCTGCTTTGTACTTTTTGGCAGCTATCCATCCGGCCCCGTAGGTGCTGTCGCCGTGGGTCAGGGTCGGCCCGTCCTCGATGACCAGGACCTTCTTGCCTTCTATTTTTTCCCTGTCTTCTGTGGTTACCACGGAGTCGGCGTGGATTATCTGCGCCTTTGGATTGACCGCCTCTACGTTTCGAACCACGGTTTCTATCTCCTCTTCTTCGGCGCTATTTTCCTTATTGATGATCAGATAGTCGGCCATCCTTAGATTCGTCTCACCTGGATGGTACTTCATTTCCTGTCCGGGTCTGACCGCGTCGGCAACGACAAAGTGCAGATCCGGTCTGAAGAAGGGCAGTTCGTTGTTACCTCCTTCCCAGAGAATTATGTCCGCTTCCTTCTCCGCTTTCTCAAGGATTGCCTGATAGTCGACGCCGGCGTAGACCACAGTCCCTTCTTCTATATGTTTTTCGTACTCTTCCCTTTCCTCGACGGTTACTTCATGTTTGACTAGGTCTTCCTCCGTCGCGAACCTCTGCACTTTCTGTTTCGCGAGATCGCCGTAGGGCATTGGTTCTCTGACGACGACCACATTCTTGCCCTTTCTTTTCAATATTTCAGCTATCCGCCGGGAGGTCTGAGACTTACCGCATCCGGTTCGTATTGCATCCACAGCTATCACCGGCTTCTTGCTATCTAGCATTATCTCCTCGGGTCCTATAAGACGGAAGTTGGCACCTGCGGCCAGAGCTCGCGATGCCTGGTGCATAACGTATTCATGGCTCAAGTCTGAATAGGAAAGAACCACTTCTTTTATTTCCTTCTCTTTGATAATCTCTTCGAGCCTTGCCTCGGGGTAGATAGGTATGCCGTCCGGATATAGATCACCGGCCAGTTCCGTCGGGTACTTTCTTTCCGGCGTCTCCTCCAGCTCGCCGAGGTTTTGAGAGGAAGTTTGTGTGAAGGCAACGATCTCGTAGTCTTCGTTTCCGCGAAAAACAGTGTTGAAGTCGTGGAAGTCGCGTCCAGCCGCGCCCATAATTAGCGTTCTTTTCTTCATACTACCATACACTATTTCTTGTTTGAGATTAAATAATTAGTCAATAAAAAGACGGATGGGAATCTCACTTCTTCCCCGAAGCTTCTCGACCTCCCCCTTCAGTTTTTCTATGTATTCCCTGTCGTTCTTTAGTATCCGGCTGTATTTTTCTTTTAGTTCGGGGTAATTTTCTTCGACCGTCTTTCTTATCTTGCCACTTCTCCTTGTGTTAAGATTTTCAATCTGAAATTCGTAGATGGAATCCCGTGTCTCTTGAAAGATTTCTTCTAGATTGGTGATTCCTTCGAGGTATGGGCCGACGTGGACGTAGGTCGAAATCCCTTCTTCGTGCAGCTCCCGGAGTGCATCCAGTCTTTCTTCTAGAGGAGAGGCGTTCGGCTCCCAGATCTGTCTGTCCTTGTCGTCGAGGAAGTTGACGGTGAAGCCAACGGAAATCTTGCCGGGGAAGAACTCCTTCAGGACATCGAGGTCCCGAAGAACAAGACTGTTCTTGGTTAGAATGGTGACCGAGAAGTCGTTTTCCTCAAGTATCTTCAGTATCCTCCGCGTCAATTTGTATTTTTTCTCCAGAGGCTGGTAAGGATCGGTGACCGAAGAGAGAAGCACGGATCCGGGCTGTTTTGACCTGACCTCCTTTTCCAGGACTTCAACTGCGTTGACCTTGACGTCGACAAAACTACCCCAGTTCTCCTCATGGTCATTGAACTTCTTCATGTAGACCGCATAGCAGTACCGGCAGGAATGCTGGCAACCGGTATAAGGGTTAATCGAGTAGTCGACGCTGTACAGGTTTGAATCGGAAAGAATCGACTTGCACTTTACCTCTTGGACTTCCATAAACTAGGCTTCTTGAGGAAAATTTTTATAGATTTCGTCTTTCAAGTTAAGTTATGTCCATCGAGGATGAGATCGAGGAGACGGAGAAGAAGCTCAGAGAGACGCCGGTCAACAAGTCGACGGAGACGGATCGGGCACGGCTCAAATCGAAGATAGCCCGACTCAGGGAAAAGAAGGAAAAGCAGGAGAAAAAGAGCAGTGGTTCCGGAAAGGGGTATGCTGTTCGGAAGCGAGGCGATCGAACCGTGGCTCTGGTCGGACCTCCTTCAGTGGGCAAATCTACACTTCTGAACAAACTGACCAACGCCGACTCCGAAGTAGGACATTACGAATTTACAACATTGGATGTGATCCCGGGTATGATGCGCTACAGAGGTGCCTATATACAGATTCTTGATGTCCCGGGGTTGATCGGCGGAGCGGCCAGCGGCAAAGGGCGGGGCAAGGAAGTTCTTTCGGTTATCCGCAATTCGGATATGATCGTTGTGATGATCGACCCCGACAATCTTGATCGTCTGGAGAAGATAAAGGACGAGATTCACGACGCTGGCATCCGTCTAAACGAAGATAAACCGAGGATCAAGATTGAAAGGAGGCCGAAAGGAGGGATCGATCTGACACTGCCCCGTGATTTCTCCCTGAACGAGGAAACCGTGAAGAGCGTTCTCAGGGAAAACGGGTATCTCAACTGCCGGTTAATTCTCAAGGAGGATCTATCGGTGGACGAAATTATCGACGGTATCATGGACAATAGAGTCTACATCCCGGCTTTGACGGTGTTCAACAAAATCGAAAAGCTCGGAGATGGTGAGCTAGAGAAGGTCAGGAACAGGCATCCTGACTTCGTCCCCGTATCGGCCGAAGAAACGAGGAATCTCGAGAAACTCAAAGAAAGGATCTGGGAGAAACTGAACGTAATGCGCATCTATATGAAGAAGATAGGCAAGGAACCAGACAAAGAAGAACCCTTTATCGTGGAGAAAGAATCGACGATCGAAGAGGTCAAGGAAAAACTGCCGGGTGAATTCAAAGGAGAGCTGGACTACGGAAAGATCTGGGGTCCCAGTGCCCGGTTCCCGGGACAGAAAGTAGGTGGGGATCATGTCCTGAAGGACGAGGATGTGTTAGAGCTCCATTTCTGATTGTTGAGGAAGTCCTTTAAACTCTTCTGAGTTCTTTTTGTGTTGAGTAAGCGAGAGACCGATTTCCACTGGTTCAGACTCAGATCCATCTTCTTGTCGATGAAGTTCATCATCTCCTGTCTCGACCCGAACTTTCTCGGTTTTTCTTGAAGGGCGTGACGGATCGATTCTCTTACGTTCCAGACACCGACCGGGAGAATGTAACCCGGTTTCGCCTCGCGGAGAACTATTGCCCCGGCCTGTCTTTTCATCTGATCCAGTTTTTCCGTGATGGCCAGTCTACCCGAATAGTAACAACCACCGATCGAAGCGTAATCACTGCGTCCTTCGTATTCCTCGTGGTCGCCGAAGATAGCGATCGAGCCCGAGGAAGGGTTCCAGGTAGTTTCGGGATAAAAGGCCTCTATCATTTCATAACGCCACGATTCTGGGGTTAGAATAATCAGCCATTCGTTGTCCAGATAGTTGGCGGAGTAGGTCTGATACTGGTTGACCAGAGGGTAGTCTTTGATATCTTCTCTCAGGTCCTTGCCGAGGATATCGTCGACGGCGGTTATGCTCCATCGGGTAGGCACAAACTTCCTGTCTTTACCTGTCCCGGTTCCACCGACCATGAACAGTTCCTGTATCTTAGAGACGCTGACGCCCTTGTTGTATAGCTTAGTTACACCTTTCACTGATTTGAGATCTTTGTCGTAGAAGACCTTTTCCAGCTGTTTGTGCCCGGTCATCGAGCCGCGCCGGAACGATTCCATGGCAGCCGACGGGCCGTGTGGTTGTGACTCACCGTCGAGTCGCATCGTTTCCGAGAGCCGTTTTCTGAACTTTACCTCCGTCTCGGCCGGTCGTTTCGATAGAGTCAGGTAACGAACCTCTTCTATGTCCCGGTTCAGGTCTTCGTTTTTTATCTTTACATCGGTCTTCAACCTTTTCTTCCCCCGAACCAGACCGCCCCTCATCTTTACGATGTCGTTTATATCCTTCTTTCCGTACCATCTCTCCGGTTGAGAATAGATGGAGGTATCGCCTTTTTCCGGGGGCACGAGTGGACCGACGTTGACCTTCGGATATCCGTAACGGCCGATAAAAACGGCGGGCGGTGAGTTCCCTTCAATAAAGTCTGTATCGAACTTATTTTGTTTTTCTTCGTCCAGCTGCGAATAATATTTGACAAGAACCGGGCATTTCTCCTTGCCGCAGAGCTTTTTAACACCTCTGCACTTGAGGCACATACTCCGGGCTCGCGGGTCTAGATTGGGTCCGACCTCCTCCGAAAAAGTCTTGAAGTCCTTCTTCTTTTTTACAGAACTGGCATCTATTTTTTTGATTGGAGTTTTTGTCGGCATAAGAAATGTTAAGCTCTCGAACCTTTTCAATCTTTCTTCTTGAAAATGTAATTCTGTCCCCAAACAGAACCGCTACCAAGAGAGAATATCTATTTCCGGGAAGTCATTGATTCCTCAGGACCGATCTCTCGCCTCAAAAAACGATTAGAAGTGTAGATTGCTAGGGCTATCTATCAGGATCTGAACTCTTCTAGCTTTTCTCTGGCCTTTTGGTATAGTTCTCGATCGAAGTTCGAGAAATCCTGAACTGCCTCAGCATAAATTATTCCTTCTCCGACCCGGCCGACAACCCGGACAACATCACCGCTATCGAATTTTTTCAATTGTTCTTCTCCGCTGGTCTCTACCTCAATCTTTCCTGTTCCATCGTCGACCATAAGCATACCGTCCTGTTTATCGACGACGGTACCTATTATTGCCACTCTCTTGTCTTCAGAATCTATCTCCTCAACTGAACGGGCCTTTGTCACAGCCCTCTTTCTCTCTTCGTCGAAAAAATCTTCGGGCATATGATTATTTGGCTGGTTTAGGTTTATAAAATATTCTCCTAGTTAGGTTCCTTGTTTTCCTGTCTCTGTGAAACGTGAGTTTCATTCACCGGCCCCACCTTGATCGTTATCCGCTTTGTTTTGACTATTTGCTTCTCGTCACTTGTTTCTCTATTCCTGGCAGCGGCTTGGTCTTCGAAGACGGCGAAAAAAAACCCGATGATAAGGACTATTAGAACTAGGCTGTAAAATTTCTTCTCCTTTTTTGAGGAAAAAGACAACACCATCCATTGACTAATTGTGTTCTATTTTATTTAAATTTAGTCGCCCTTCTTCATAATTGACCAGTAACAACCAATCTTTTATATACTATAGTATATAAATACAATCAAGGTCTTCAAAGGCTGTTCTGACAAACAAAAATTAAGAGGTGGTTTTATCGCTCTGAAGTGTGATGTTTGTGGTGAAAATATAGACGCCGAAAATCTCGGTTTTGTCAAGAACCCGAGGGACGGCGAACGGGTCGTCAAGTGCAGGAACTGTCACGTTGTGAATCGTCCCCAAAAAGAAAGTAGCTACGGAATTCTTTGATTTAAGCTCCGGTTAATATCCCTATTAACATTCCAATGATCTTTGTTGGTGTGATTGCTTCGCCGAAAAGCAACATAGTTATTCCTATCAGAACTATACTTACCAGCACCCATTTCGCAACCCATTTTATCAGGCTCATCTAATCACCTTCTCAGCACCTCGTCAATTATTCTTTCTTCCTCGCTTTTTTCTTCTTTTCCCTTCTTTTCACTGTCTTCTTCTGGTATCTTGTAGCCCTTAAAGCGATTACCTTTGATCGTGATCTCCCTCTCCTCCAACTTTTCCTGGCTCATCATCCGATTGAGATCCTCTTGCAACTCTTCTTCTCTGACTCGGAGGTTGAACTTGTTCATCAGTTCCTTTCTTATCCGGGAGAAGGTCGGCAGGCCGGGAATCCTCCCTATCGCCTCGATTATTATCCTGTCTTCCATCCGGTTCACCAGTATAGTTTCAATTCCCTTAGTTTTTAAGATTTGAACGGTCTTACTTAAAACATGGAGAAAATTCTTTCCGAACTGGAAGAGATAGCCGATAAGATAGAGAGCCTGGAGGATAAGAGGGAGAAACTGGGCCGCTTTCTCAACGATATCAAAGCCACTGATTTAAAGGAGAGGAATATTCCGGAGAATCATCTTTCCCTTCCTGTCAAGCCCTCCGATCTCAAGAACAGAAAGATAGGCGCTGTGGATGGCGGTCTGGTCAAGAAGGAGTATCATGCCGTGGATCTTGTTCTGACCAAGGCCGCGGCCGCGATCTTTGAGTACCACGGAGAATTAGAGAACGTATACTATCTCCCCGATCCCATCCCGACGCCGAAGCTCTCCGTCTTTACGAGACCGTATTCTCAGAGGGACTTTTCCCTGGCCGCAAACCTGGAGAGAATGGACATCGAGGCCGAACTCATGCTAAAGACGAGGCGGCAGGATCTGGATCTACTGATGCTCGACGGCTCGATCGTACCCCATCCTTCCTCTCGCCCGGACAAGGATTCTCTGGCCCATGAAAAATACAAGGAAGTCGTCCGTAAGTATGAAAAACTTCTTACCTCCTCCGCGGCTCATGTGGTAGGTGTCAGCGAGGATTCACGATCAACACGTCTTTCGGAGATCCTTTCCGACAAGATACTGAGCAAGGTAAGCAGCCCTAGGTCAGACGAGCTGGAGAAAATTCTTGAAACAACCCGCGATACCAACCTGCTTTTTCACGTCCTCAAGCAGGGCGAGAGAAGTTTCTGTTTCCCCTACAACAAAGACTCGAAAAAAAGTAACGTAAAGAAAGAACTGATTGAAAACGTCTATAGTTTCTATCTCAAGACAACTGAATACGACCGGCCGATCCGCGTCGACTTCTATGCCGAAGAAAAGCCAATCAAGAAGGCAGATGAGATAGCTTCTCTGCTCCTCCCTGTCTCCTCGCAGAACGAAGAATACGGAATCCCGGTGATGCTTATCGAGGCCGACTCCCGTGCCAAATTGAGAGAAGAGGAACTCGGATTTATCTACTCCACACTACAGGATAAAGTAGGTAGTGTACCCTCTCTCTACAAGCTGAGAAGAAACAAACGTCCTTTCTAGAGTTCATCCACTTTACCGAGGAAGGTTCCGTCCAGCAGATAGGCATCCATTTCTTCCAGGCCGACAATATCGTTCTCCAGCAAAGGTCCAATCTTTGATTCTTCTTCCTCCCGATTGACAGGAGTGCCGCTGATCATCTCGCTGAAGGCAGGGACTATAATCATTTCTTCCAGTTCGGTTTCTTCAGGTTTTTCTATCTTCTCGGCCAGTTTCTCTCTGTCGATCTTTCCTCTGAGCCAACAGGGCAGGACGGAAGAGAATCCGAGTTGATCCTTGAACTCGACGGCCGGATGGGAATGTCCGCGGACCAAGACCTTGCTCTTCCAAATCTCTTCCGAGGGCCAGGCATGGCCGTGGTTGAAGTAAAATCCACCGTCCCGGGCTCCGTCGGTGGGAAATATTTCCGCTCCAGATGCTATCTTCTCTATATTTCCGTCGTGGTTACCCTTTACAATCCATACCTCTACCTTTCCCTCTATCTCATGGAAGAAACCGGGCATCTTCTTCTTCTCGCCGAGCGACATGTTTGGGATATTGTGTTTGACATCACCCAGCATCACGACCCTCCTCGCTCCCGTCCTCTCTACGAGGTCCATGATTCTTTTTTTCTGTTTTTCTATCCGCGGCGGAATCGAGATTCCTTTCTTGTATAGGTCGTATTCTATACCGATGTGGAGGTCTGAGATTACGAGGGTCTCTGTTTCCAGTTCGTCGAGAAAGAGCGCCGGTTCGTCGCTAACGAATTTCATCATTCGACCTTTTTTACGTTTTTTATCTCTCCGTCTTCGACTTCGACGGAGTAGCCGATCGAGCCTTTGTAGGCCGAGGCGTTGATGACTTTCGTGTCTCCAAGCATGGAGACACCTTCGGCTTCGTGAATATGCCCGCACAACCAGAGCAACGGTTGTTTCTCCTCGATTATTTCTCGGAATTCGGGTACACCGACCCTCTGTCCGCTATGGATCTCGTCTCTAGCTCTATGTGGTGGTTCGTGTGTGCCGATGATCAGATTTTTGCCATCAACGTCTCCGCAGGCGTCCAGTATTTTCTTCTTCAAATTTCCGAAGTCGACCGAGCCCATGAGCACGAATCGTGTGCCATCGTAGTCGAACTTCTCGAAATCTTTTAGATAAGGCGTTCCCTTGAGGCCGTGATCCCAGTTACCCATGATGAAAGCCTTCTTGTCAACATCCAGATTGGTTACAAGCTGGGCGAAGTACCTCTGGTTGATGAAGTCGCCGAGACCGAGAAATACGTCATAGTTACCGTTTTTGACTTCGTTCAGTGTTTTTTGCAGCAGTTTCATCTGCCCATGTGGATCCGACTGTACAAATATCTTCATGGTGAATCCTCTGTGTTAAATTTATTTTAAGACAAAGATTTAAATAAACTATACAATGAAAGATCCGATCGGAACCGTCATATCTACCCAGGACAGTCCGTCTTCGTCCAAGTTCTGTTTTGTTCTCAAGGAGGATTCGGACGGCATTCCGGCCCGTCAGAACCAGTTCGTGATGCTCCAGTCGGAAGAAGGGAAACTGATCGGCCGGGTTTCCGATATCCACAAGACAAACCGATATTTTGAACGGGCCGAGTCCGTGCGCGAGTACGAGCGCAAAGGAGAAAAAATGAAGGACATCTTCCCCACCGACAGGTGGGAGTACTGGATGGCTGAGGCCCAATCCCTCGGCGTCTATTACGACGATCGGATCCAGAGAGCCACATTCCCACCTTCACCAGGAACGGATGTCTACTTGGCCGATTCAGAAATACTGTCTCCCTTCCTCGGCCTTGATCAGGAACAGGGACTTGAAGTAGGGAAGGTCGGTCACCACGATATTCCAGTCAATCTGGCTTTAACCAGGCTTTTTCAGAAACATCTAGCTATTCTTGCTCTTTCCGGTGCTGGAAAGTCCTACCTGACCTCCGTGCTTATAGAGGAACTTCTGGACAGAGACGAGGAAGCCGGTCAGATAGCACCGATAATTATCGACACGCACGGCGAATACATCGGCTTTGCCGAGGACGAAAACTACCATGATAAAGTCAATGTGATCCGAGGCAAGGACTATAAGATAGGCGTATCCCAGGCCTCGCCTTCCCTGTTCTTCACTCTGAAACCGAACCTTTCCGGGGCTCAGAAAAGGGAGTTGAACAGGATCATACGCGAAATGAGCGATGAACGGAGCGGCGAGGTCTACGGCCTTTCCGATCTCGGTGAGAGGATTGCTTCCGATGAGAGCATCAAGTCTTCGACGCAGGAGGTCCTTCTCTCGGAACTTTCTCATCTCCGCCGGACAGGTCTCTTTGGAAAGGTCGACAGTCCGTCCATCGACGATATAGCCCGACAGGGAAGGGCCACGATTATCGATATCTCGGACCTGACCTCCCTCGAGAAAAGGCAGATGCTGGTTACCCATCTCGCTCGTAAGCTCTTTTTTGCCCGACAAAACAGCAAAATACCGCCTTTTGTTCTCTTCCTGGAGGAGGCTCATAACTTTACACCTGAAGGACGGAAGAGGAAGAACGCGCTTTCCCGTCCCATAATCGAAAGAATAGCCCGCGAAGGTCGCAAGTTCCACGCTTCCCTCTGCTTAATCTCACAGAGACCAATTAAACTGGCTACAACAGCCCTCTCTCAGTGTAACACCAATATAATCATGCGAATCACCAACCCCTATGACCAGGACCATATCGGCCATAGCAGCGAAGGTTTGACCAAAGAGGTTCTTGATACGATCTCCTCGCTCCGCGTCGGTGAAGCCTTCATCGTCGGTGAGGCCGTAAACTATCCTCTTTTCGCCAAGATAAGAGAAAGAAAGAGCAAGAAGAGCGAAAGAGGTATGCCGCTAAGAGAAGCAGCCATACAATATCGGAGCGATGAGAAAGAAGAGATCGACGATGCCGGATCCTTTATGTGATTAGAGCGAGGAAACCTCCTCGACTTCTGTTGCTTCGTTCTTTTCCTTCTTCCGTTTGAGCCGATAGAGATTTGAGTTTACCGCTCCTTCCATCTTCTCGTCGTGTGTAATCAGAAATACCTGATCGACAAATTCGGAAACCCTTGTTCTCAGTAGCTCGGCCAGGTCTTCGACTGCCCTTCCGTCCAAATTATGTGTGGGCTCATCCAGGATCAGCCACTTTAGATTCGGAGCCAGCACCAGAGCGAAGGCAATCCGCAGGGCCAGACAGGCCGTTGTTCTTTCACCTCCCGAGGCGACACCTTCAACGGCTCTCCACCGGTCGCCGCTCCTCAGCTGCAGTTCATAGTCACTCTCTCTTATCGTTAGTCTGATGCCTGTGAAGTCGTTGTAGGGGTAAAGGTCATCCCATAAGCCTTCCATCGTTTTGTTTACAGCCTCCACGAACCGTTTTCTCAGTTTTTTCTGTGTTGACTGCAGGGCTGTCCGGAATTTCGTGAGATCTTGCTTTATTTCTCTCAGTTGAGTTGCTTCTTCCCTGTATTCCTGGAACTTTTCCTTTCTCTTGGTCAATCTTTCTTTCTGTTTTTCCTTCTCCTGGTAGAACTTTCTGTCGTGCTTCAGCTCCGAGGAGATCTTGCTTTTTTGACTGGACAGCTCTTCAAGCTTTTTCTGTTTCTGTTCTATCTTTCTCTCGTCGACCTTCTTCTCCCTTTTCTTCAGTTTGTTTTCGATCTTTTCCAGTTCT
>JBKHHH010000003.1:0-34909 GCA_046539285.1 Candidatus Aenigmatarchaeota archaeon
GCGAGTATCTCACCGAGGAAAGCAGTATAAACTTCTCATACGAGAACAGGAATTCTGATCATGTTTACGAGTCTCTAAAGGACAAGGACCTTATCTTCTTTACGGGCGGGGATCAGGAGAGGTTACAAAGTGTTCTGAGAGATGAAGAAGTCTTTACGAAGGCCGGTGAGGCTATCAAAGAGTTTTATGAAGACGGAGGAGCTCTGGCCGGAACAAGTGCTGGAGCCGCGATAATGTCTGACCCTTCTATATCAGGCAAAGAGAGCCATGAGGCCCTGTCCAAGGATCTTGAAATGTGTCCTGGAATGGGCTTTCTGGAACATGGCATTGTCGATCAGCATTTTCTAAAGAGAGGCCGCATCGGCAGGCTGGCAACAGCACTTTTGAAGACAGGACGGAGGCACGGTTACGGTATAGACGAAAACACTGCTTTGAAGGTGAGAGACGGTAAAATGGAGGTACTGGGTGAGAGCGGTGTAGTCGTCATGGATATCGACGGAGCGGAAGAGTTGCGGTACGAGAACCAGGAGAGAGGTCTCAGAGATGCGAGAGTCCATTACCTTACTAGCGGCGATATCTTCGACTTTATCAAAAATGAGATCACAGTTCATCCTGATAAAAAGCCGCCACACGGAGAGAATACAGTGGAGAATCCTGCTTATGATGGCGAATGTCTCAGCGAGGAAATATTCGAATGTGATGATGTCGAGGAGTTAATCAAGGGAATTACAGACAACGTTTACGAAGAGACCGAGGGCTATTCCTACAAAGAAAAGGAGGAATCGGTTGTCGAAGAGGAGGGCGGTGTAAAACTCACCTTTTCCCGGGACGAGAAAACCGATGGTTACTTTGGAAGACGAATCAACGGAAAGGAAGGAAAATACTGGACAGCCTTAAACCTGAACATGGATATCGAACATCTTGGTAAAGAGGTTATCGATACGAGAGAAGTAGATTCGCGAGAGAGTTGGGACAGGGAGAGACCGAAAGGGACGCTCTTCCTTATTGGTGGGGCTCTGGAGAGCGACAATAGCGAGGTCTACAAAAGTATGCTTGGGACCGCCGTTAGTGAAGTTCCGAAGATCGGTGTAGTCGCTGCTGCGAGTCGCCTGCCTACCGAGGCTTCAAAAGAAGTGGTTGATGTGATTTCAGAAACTTACGGGGTCCCGGAAGACGCGATCGAGATAATCCCCCTCAGTGCCAAATATTCTGAATAGAAATGGCGTTGGGGACGGGATTTGAACCCGCGCGGGCGCGTAGCCCACAGGATTAGCAATCCTGCGCCTTGAGCCGCTCGGCCACCCCAACTCGTGAATAACTTCGTATTTTAACTTAAAAATTGTAGGTGATGATATATAATCCTACTGCCCAGTAAAAGATTTAAAAGTGGGATGAGATTTATATAATAACGTAAACCATAATCAAGAGGTGAAATAATGCCTGTCAATGTAAGAAGAATGTCTGAGATGTTCGGTAAAGATGTTTTTACCGACAATGGAGAATACTGCGGACAAATTGAGAACGTAAAAGTCGATCTAGGTAAGTTCAGAATGGGCTCGATCGTTCTCAAAGCCAAAAGAGGAGGCTATCTGGCCCAGATGCTTGGCGGCAAAAAAGGCGTTGTCATTCCTTACCAGTTTATCAAAGCCATCGGCGATATCGTAATCATCAAGCACATTAATTCCGAGTCGCTACAGGGCAAAGGTAAGAAAGAAGCCAAGGTCGAGAAGCCTGGCATGGGAGGGAGTAGCATCAATCAGGGTCAAGAAGAAGAGGAAAGTTCGTCTGAGAACGACGTGACGATGCCCTTCTAATCCCCTTTTTTATCTAGTAGACGTAGAGTTCGTCGTTAAGTATCCGGTCGGTTAGTTCAGTTATATTTTCCAATTTATCGGCCACTATGTCTTCTATTTCCTTCTTTTGATCTATTTTCTTTCCGTTTACCAGTCCTACATCTACTACTTGAGGTTCGTCGATAGACTTGCCGATCTGTGACAGGATCTTGACGTAGACTTCCTTTCCGGTTCTCTCGTAGATTTTCTGGGCCGTTTCCTGGGCCAAGAGGTTGTAAATCTTTCCTACATGGGCCTGTGGATTCTTCCCGGCCGGAGCCTCGAGACTCATCGGACGGCAGGGAACTATCAGCCCATGAGCCCTGTTGCCACGGCCGACAGAGCCGTCGTCGCCTGCTTCGGCGGAGGTCCCGGTCATCGTTAGGTAAACGACGGAGTTATCGTAGTCATCCGCCGTGTTCAGAAAGAGGCTTGCCTCTCTGTCCGTTCTGCTTTGGATATAGTTTTCGAGTTCCTCTTTCATCCTTTCCTTGGTTCTCCTGTACTGCTCCAGGTTTTCTGTTTTCCGGGCCAAAAAGGCACCGGCGACCGTGACATCTACTCTATCTTCTACTCTGTTTGCCATTATCTTGACGTCCTGTCCCAGTTCCGGAAATGCACCTCGAAAGTCGCCGGAGTTGATGTAGTCGTCCGTTTTCAGAACTATCTCTTCTGTTTCGCTTAGTGGGGCGTAGCCGACTCCGAAGGACGTGTCGTTGGCCTTTATTTTCTTTTCCTCGCCGTAGAGGTTTCTAAGATCGACAGAGCCGTGTCCGATTTTAGAATCAATGGTGAAGTTTTCGTCCAGGGATATATTTGGTAGATTGTTTTTGAGGTAGTTTTTAGCTGCCTCCTTGGCAAGCCTATGAACCGGTATTTTCTCGCCGGAGACCTCGTCCGTAGCTCTACCGGAGAGAAGTATATGTATGGGATCGATTACCTTTGCTTCTCCGAAGTCGACATCTACCTTCCCGCCGACCACTTCCACTTGATCCGTGTTGTGATGCAGGATTCTTCCGTAATTTTCAAGATAAAATTTGGACAGTTTCTTTGAGATGGATTCTGCTATCCCGTCGGCCAGTGTGTCCGGGTGGCCAATTCCCTTTCTTTCTACGATTTCGACGGGGCGGTTTTCAATGGACGTTTTATGTGAGTTGTAGATCGAAACATTGTTCATCTTATCAATGTATATTAAGTTTTAGTACTTTTTAAAAGTTTTAAAACTTATATCTATTTAAGGAAAAGGACCCCAAATCAATGGGTGCATTTGATGAACTGTGAAGACGATCTATTCTGTGGAGTCAACAAACCGTCCAATGAGAATCCGGAAGAGATGGACGATCTGGAGAAGAAACACGCTGTAATCATCGAAGCACCGGACAAAGTCAAGAAAGACGAGTTCTTCGAGGTCGAAGTCCGGGTCGGTGAATACATGGAACATCCAAACGAACCGGATCACTTTATCGAGTGGTTGGAACTTTATTCCGGCGAGACCTTTCTGACCAGGCTTCATCTAACTCCCGGTAAATCACATTACGTGATGAAGGCAAAGGTTAAGCTGGATCACGAACATCCTTTAGTAGCAAGAGTCAAGTGCAATCTACATGGGATCTGGGAAGAGAAAAAGGAGATAAAAGTAACTTCAGAAGACGGACCGGAAGAGCTCGAATATTAGGACGGTTACTGTAATCACGTAGCAAGGTTGCAGTATTGCCTATAGAAATCGGTCGATGTTATCTTTAAAAATCTTTCACTTCTATTGTTCTAACGCAAAAGTTCGCGGAGGAAAATATAACGCCGTTATATGTGATCGAATGGTATTCGAAGAACTTGATCCAAAGATCCAGAACCTGATCGACAAAAGGGGTTGGTCCAGTCCGACCCATCCCCAACAGGAAGCTATACCACCCATACTGGGAGGAAGGGATGTTCTTCTTACAGCACCGACGGGTATAGGCAAGACCGAGGCGGCAATGTTGCCGCTTCTGCACAAAATACTTAACGAAGACGCAGAGCCGATCTCTCTTCTCTACATCACACCGCTCCGGGCTCTCAATCGGGATATGTTCGACCGTTTTCTCTGGTGGTGCAGGAAGCTCGATCTGGAAGTTGCCGTCCGTCACGGCGATACCTCCGATTACGAAAGACGCAAACAGGCCGAATTTCCCGAGCAGATCTTTGTCACCACACCCGAGACCCTCCAAGCCATCATGCCCGGTTCGAAGATGAAGGAACATCTCAAGAATGTAAAGTATGTCGTAGTCGATGAGATCCATGAGCTGGTCTCCTCGAAAAGGGGTACTCAGCTATCGATCGGCCTTGAGCGGCTTAAACAGCTCTGTGGTGATCCGCAACTGATCGGGCTCTCGGCGACAGTCGGTTCACCGCACGAAGTGGCACGTTTTCTATCGGAAGAAACGGAGATAGTTCAGGCCGGAGAAGCGGCGGACTTCTCGATCGAGGTCGACTCACCGGAGCCGACGGAAGAGGACGAAAAACTTTCCGAGGAACTGCTGATCGGAAAGGACATTGCCGCCCGCTTGCGGAAGATTCATGAACTCATCGAAGACAGCGAATCCAGTCTTGTCTTTACCAATACCCGGGAGAGTTCTGAGGTCCTTTCTTCCCGCCTCCACAGGATGGAGAAGCAGTACGAACATTCCACACATCATTCCTCGCTTTCGAAGGACGTGAGAATTGAGAGCGAGGACAGGTTCAAGGAAGGAGAACTGAAAACACTGATCTGTACTTCGTCTCTGGAGCTGGGTATCGACATCGGCCAGATCGATATGGTTGTCCAGTACGGATCTCCACGCCGCGTGGACAAGCTTCTTCAGAGAATCGGCCGCAGCGGACACAGCGTGGAAAAGGAGTCGAGCGGCAAGATCATCGCCCTGGATTCAGACGACATCATGGAAGCCACCGTGATAGCAAAACTGGCCCTGGACGAGCGATTGGAGGAGACCAAGTTCCACAAGAAGGCCCTGGATGTATTAGGTAATCAGATCGTCGGTATCTGTATCGACGAGTACAACATACCTCAGGAGAAGATTTTCAATATAATCCGCAACAGCTACTACTACAACAATTTAAGCGAGCAGAAGTTCTACGAAGTGCTACAGTTCCTGGGCAATCTCCACTATATCTGGATCAACGAGGATGGAATTAACCGGGCCAAGAAGGCCTGGAAATACTACTACGAAAATCTCTCCACCATTCCGGACATCTACCAGTATCGGGTCGTGGACTCCGTGGAAGGGAAGGATGTCGGCCAGCTGGACGAAGGATTTGTTGCGGAATACGGCGAAACGGGAACGACCTTTGTGATGAAAGGACGGAGCTGGAGGATCCTTTCCGTCGACGAGGGCAAGGTCTATGTCGAACCGGTCGACGAAGTTGAGTCGGCGATACCGGCCTGGGAAGGAGAACTGATTCCGGTTCCACAGGACGTGGCCCGCGGGGTCGGTGAGCTGAGGCGCAAGATTCTCGAGTGGAGTGAAGAAAAGGAAAGTGAGGAAGAGATCATCAAAGCGATTCGCAATGAGTATCCGATCAGCCGGGACGCATGCAAGAAAATAATTCCCTACATCCAGGAAAGCGAAGGCGAGGTCGCCCCGGACAACAAGCTGCTGCTTGAGCAGAAGGACAATTTCACGGTCATTCATTCCTGCAACGGGACTCTTGTCAATCAGACTCTCGGCAAGTATCTGGCCGAACTTCTAATCGACGAGATGGGAAGATCCGTTGCTGTCAAGCACGACCCTTACCGGATCATGCTCAAGGGGACCAAACTCGAAAAGGTCAGAGACCTCCTCGAGACCTCGGATCCGGAAGAGCTGGAGTATGTCCTGGACTCGGCCATCGAGAAGAGTCAGATGTTCAAGTGGCGCTTTATCCACGCTGCCAAACGGATGGGGGCCGTTCAGAGCCGGGCTAAATGGGATCAAGTCAACATCTCACGGATCATAGACTCGTACCGCGACTCTCCGATCTTCGACGAGGCCAAACGGGAGGTCTTCCACGAAAAGATGGACGTACCGGGAGCAAAGCAGGTTCTGGAAGAGATCGACCGGGAAGAGGTAACGGTCGAGGAGTGTGAAGGTGGAAAGATATCTGAACAGGGTTTAACTCACAAGTTCCAGGAGCTTCTCGGACCGAGCAAGCCGAAACAGGAGATCTTCAACATCTTCAAGCAGCGCGTCCGCAACACCAAGCTTCGGTTACTCTGTATGCGATGTGGGGAGTATAGAGTGACGAAGAGAGTTCGGAATATAGAAGACGATATCAAGTGCCCGGTCTGCGGCTCGGGAAGAATCACGGCTGTCAAACCCTACGAGAGAGAAAAGGAGAAAGTTGTCAACAAAATCCAGGAAGACAAGGAACTGACGGAAGAGGAGAAGAAGGTGAGGAGCAAACTCGAAGACATTGGCGACTACGTGTTGACCTACGGGAAGAAGTTCCTCAAGGCGATTGGCGGCAAGGGCGTGGGCCCGGAGACCGCGATCAGAATTCTGGCCAAGCAGTACGACGATGAGGACGAGTTCTATCAGGAGATCCTTGAGAAAGAAAAAGAATATACGCGAACGAAGAGGTTCTGGGCCGACTAGACTTTTGTTAGTATCTCTGGTTCTTCTCCGACCAGTATCGTATGTTCTGCCTGGGCTACATTGCCACCTTCCGCTTCTTTGAGAACGGGATACTTGTAGAGTGCACCTCTCTCCGCTAGCTGGCGGAGAGCCATGTTCAGTCTCAGAGGCGATATCTCTTCCGTCAGCCATCTCTTTGCAAAGGGTAGTTTGTGGTATTCGTTCTTGGCCATCTTTAGTATCTTTCTTCCCTGGCGCGAGCGAACGGACTTGTCTTTCTGCCAGCAGTAGATCAGCGTCTTGTTCCCTTCGTTTACTTTTCCTGCGCCGTCCGTGGCGAAGGGTTCTATCGCGAAGACGTCGCCCTTCTCAAGTTCATAGTTTATCTCATTTTTTACATTGGGTATCTGCAGCTTTGCGTGGAGATCATATTTATCGAGCCCGTGGCCAGTTAGATTTGTGATCGGCGTGTAGCCGTGGTCTCGTATCGCTTTCTCTATCTTGGCCGAGACGTCTTTGACCTTGTTCCCGGGTTTCATCATTCCTATTGCCGCTTCCAATCCGGCTTCGGCCGCTTCGATCATCTCTTCGTCCTTTCCGTCCAGAGAAACCGTCGTCGCCGTGTCACCGATCCAGCCATCGACATGGACACCGACATCTATCTTGGCCAGACCGCTTTCCAGGGTTCTTTCCTCGTTTACATCGGCCGTGTCATGGGCTCCGGCACTTCCGATCGAAAGATTGGTCGGGAAGGCGATCTCTCCGCCTAGCTCTCGGATCCTGTTTTCCGTCGACTCCACGACCTCCTTGTAAGAGGTGCCCTTCTTCAACATCTTCTTCCCATGTTCCCGGGCTTTACCGGCTATCCGACCGGCCTTTCTGTATTTTTTCAGTACCTCATCATCCATCTCGATCCCACTCCAGCTTGTCGCCAATATCTATTTCATCTATTTTTTCCTTGTGGCATTCAAGTACGTATTTACATTCTTCCTCGGGCTTATAAGTTTTCCAGGTATCCGGGTCAAGGCTTATCTTCCTGGCTATTTTTTTATCGACGACCTCCCTTTTTTCGTCCAGCCAGAAGACAGCCAGATCCTGAGGTACGAAGGGCATCCAGATACTCCATCTCCTCTCATGTGAGAAGGGAAAAAGAAGTCCGTAATCCCTGCGGACCTTCCGGAACATGAGACCAAGCACTCTTTTTCCTGGTCTATCGGCTACACCGACTTCTAAAAATTTATCGTTCCCGTGGGAAATTTTCAATCTTTTACTCAGTGAAATCACCAAGTGACTCCTGTGTTCCCTTGCCTTTTAACTCTTTTTCGTCGACGCCGAGAACTTTTAGAACTCGGAGACAGGCCGGTATTATCTGGTTGTTGATGTAGTAGCCCGTGTCCACGTCCTCCAGTTCGACCAGTTCGACCGGTTCGGCTCTGTCGGAAATCGACCCACTTCCTTCGGTTATCACATACATGATGACACTGCCTTCATCGACGTCTTTACCCTCGTCTCTGAGCTTTCTTGCCGCGGCGACATGTGGTCCGATCGATTTGTATTCATCCAGCCCTTTGTTTAGCTGTGTGTATATTATCAGATCCTGGAGTTCGACCTCTTTGTTCTTCAAGTTCTTCATAATTTCTTGAGCCCTGGCAACGGCCTTCTTACGGGAGTTTTCTTCAAGAACGATGGAAAGTATTTCTCTCTGTGTTCTCTTGGCCAGTTCACACCAGTCCCTGCGGACGGTTTCGAAACCGCGTATCTTCAGATTATCGTTGCTGTCGAGAAGTGCGTATTTCTTTTTTGTTCCTCCTCCACCCTCCTTCGAGGCGAATATACCGCGTTTGAACAGACCTTCCAGCTCCAGGTTCATGATGCCCGGTAACTGCGAGTTGATTTTCTCGATAAATTCCTCTGTCTTTCCGTCCTTGATCATCAGGGAGTCTGTGTCTCCGTAGATGACTTCGAAACCTTCTTCCTCGGCCATCCTCATTACTTCCTTGATCCACTTGCGACCAAGGGCACTGGTCGCCTCTGCGCATTCTCGACAGTACCAGCGGGCACCGGAGTAACCGTAGTATCCGTAGATGGAATTGGCCAAAACCTTTAATGCGTACTGTCGGTTGTTAAGGTTACGGTATTCCTGTTTTCCTTTTCTGACCTCTTGCATCTGCTTCTTGATCTCATTTCTTTCTCCGATCAGTTCTTCGACCAGTTCGGGGATAAACCCCCTTTCTTCTTGGCAGAACCAGACGTCTAGGCCCGGGACCTGATTCTCATCCTTGCAACATTCACAGTTCTTCGTCTCCGGTGATATATTGTAGGAGACGATTATCGTCGGATAGAGGCTCTGGAAGTCCAGGACTGTTATTTCTTCGTGGATGCCGGGTATCGGTTCCTTGACAAAACCTCCTTCGTAAGGACTCTGTTTCGCCCTTTCCTGAATTTCCTTGTACTTCGGTCTCTCCGGTGAAATCCTCTCCGGGTTCGCCTCCTGCAACAGATACCACTCGACTAGCTGCCCGTAGCTCATTCTTGAGACATCGAAGGGCAGTTGTCCTGTTACCCGGGAGAGAGAAAAGATCTGGGGTAGTAACTCCTCCGCGAGACGGTGAGTCAGTTCCGAGTCCCGGAGGCAGTAGCGGGTCAGTTTCTCCAGGTTTTCCCTTTCCTTCCAGGATCTGAGTATCTCCTCCAGTTTCATTTCCTTCTTTTCCTCGCCCAGCAGTTCCTTCGCCACGGCGTCCAGTGTCAAAACCTCCGTTTCTAGTTGCGGCGACAGTATCTGATCCACGAAACGGTAGAGGTCGACGTGAACCCGACCCTTGAGTCGGGCGGCCGAGGACCGGGTTCTCCGCTTGAAGGCCATCTTCGATCCGTCGCGACCCAGACCCAGCTCTATGCCGTATTCTTCTGCCCTTTCCCTTAGAAGCTGAAAGTCGAAGTCGTCGCCGTTGTAGGTTGTAATTATATCAGGATCTTCGTCTTCAATTATCTCTAAAAACCTCTCGATAAGTTCTTTCTCATCCTTGAGATTTTCCACGTCCTTTTCGTAGTCACCTTCCTCGTAGGTCAAGACCTTTTCCATCCCTTCTGAAAAGAGTGAAAGTATGATTATTTTGTTGTTACCCCCCTCTTCATATGACTCGAGATCGAAAGCCATCGTCTTCAAAGATTCCTCTCTATCTTCGTCCAGAACCTCTACTTCTTCTATGTCCAGGGAAATACCGAAGTCGCTGCTCTCCCCTTCCTCACCCTTGACCCTGACCCAGCTCGCCGGCTTCAGGTTCTTGTCGATCAGATAGCGTTTGTAGAAGTTAAGACTGAACTCATAGAAGCCATCCTTTCCTAGACCTTCGTTTTTCTTGAAGTAATCCCTTAACTTCTTGAGATCGGACGAACGATAGGCGAAGACCTGTAACGCTTCCACCTCCTCACCTTCCGGGTCCAGGACCTTTTCTACCTTCTTTACGTCCTTCACTTTTAGATCGTCCTTTTCGAATCCTTTGAACTTGTCCTCGACAGAATTGATATCGTTCTCTGGGATGTAGTAGAAGTAGGGTGCGAAGTTTCTGGCCGTGGCGACGACGGTTTCCCCGTCTTCAGCCTTTCCGAAGAGACGCACCACGGACTGACTGTCCTCTTCCGCGTAGTCCGCGTCGAGGAGAAAAAACTCGAGTTCCATGCTTAGCAATTGTTGCTCAAACTATAAAATTTTAATACCTCAGAAGAAGAGCTGGATCAGTATTACACCGGAGAATATCAGTCCTGTGGCCACGGCTTTCTGCAGTATCGTTTTCTTGTTCAACTGTTCCTGGATAATCTCGGGATGCAGTCTTGCTATTACCGTGGAGAGGAAGAAGACGAGGAACACCTTGACCCTGAGCACTGCCGAAGCCAGCGAAACCGGTCCTATACTTACGGCTCGGGAAAAGACAAAATACCCGGCGGCCGAAAGAAGTCCCATCAGAGCTAGGTGCCCTCTCCCATTCTCCTTTCTTCTTAGATCAGGTTTTTTTCCAATCAGGAAACTGAGGGAGACGACAAGACTTCCGGTACCGATCCAGAATGGTATCGACCAGAACGAGATCTGGTTGCTTGCTAACTTGAGCGAGATGTCCCGGAGCGCAAACAAGAGCGCAGCCAGGGCGGCAAGGTAGAACGCCTTTCTTGAGGTCATCTTTTCTAGGCTTTTCTGAGGATCGTCCAGTGAAATTAAAAAGGCCCCGAGGACCGTGGAGATGATTCCCAGGTAGACCGGCGCTGTGAACTGCTCGCCGAGGATGAGGAAGGCTAGGATCGCGATGAAAACAGTAGAAACGGAAAGAGTGGGAGAAAACCTTGAGACCTCCTCCTTTGACATACCAGAGTAGTAGGAGGCCAGGGCGAGGACATAGAAGCCGCCGGCAGCGATCGCCGGGAGCAGAGGAGAAAAAATTTCAACCTTGCCCCAGGCCAGAGGTAGAAGGATGAACAGGGCGGACATCGAAAGTCCCGTGATTCCGCTGTCGAGAAAGGTGTCTTTTTCCTCCTTGTCGACGACGAACTTTCCCAGTAGGTCGGTCAGGGTCCAGATAAAAGCGGCCAGGAAGGTTAAACTTACCCAGATCATCTCACTCCAACTCTTTTTCGGCTTGCTTGACATGGAGAATTGTTTGCAGTACCATGTCCGGAGTCACAGATATTTCGTCGATACCGTTCTCGACTAGAAAGGCCGCGTAATCCGGGTAGACGGAAGGGGCATTGCCGCAGATACTGACCTCGTTTCCTTTCTTGTGTGCTTTCTCTATCAGAGTCCTGATGCTCCTCTTTACGGCCAGGTTTCTCTCGTCGAAGATATGCTGTAGATCCTTGTTGTCCCGGTCCACACCCAGCGTCAGCTGTGTCAGATCGTTGGAACCGATAGAGAATCCGTCGAACAGCTCGGCGAACTCCTCGGCCAGGATCACGTTCGAGGGGATCTCGGTCATCATGTAGATCTCTAGACCGTTTTCCCTCCTCTCCAATCCTTTGTCTTTCAGCATGTCTATAGTTTCCTCTGCCTCCTCGAGCGTCCGGCAGAAGGGTACCATTATTTTTACATTGGTTAGCCCCATCTCATTTCGTACTCTTTTCAGAGCTTCACATTCCAGAGCGAATGCTTCTCTGTATTCTTCGGAGACATAGCGCGATGCACCTCTCCAGCCCAGCATCGGGTTTTCCTCGACAGGTTCGAACTCTTCACCGCCTTCCAGACTGGCGTACTCGTTGCTCTTGAAGTCGGAAAGACGGACGATGACAGGCTTCGGATAGAATCCGGCCGCAATCTTGGCCACGCCGTAGGACAGTTTTTCTATAAACTCGCCTTCTTCCCCGTCCTCTATCATTTTCATCGGATGTTTACCGATCGAGGATCCGATGATGAATTCCTGTCGGGCCAGACCGACTCCCTGGACAGGATACTGACCGAGGTCCAGCGCGTTCTCCGGGACGCCAACGTTCATCATCACCTTTGTCTCCGTCTCCGGTATCTTGTCCAGTTCCTTTTCCACGACTTCGAAATCCACGTCTCCTTTCAGAACCTTTCCCTTGCCGCCAGAACAGTCCACAGTCACCATGTCTTGGTCTTTGAGAACGGAAGTTGCGTTTTCAGTTCCGACGATGGCCGGGATGCCTAGCTCCCGTGAGACGATGGCTGCGTGCGAGGTCGCACCGCCCTTTTCCGTGATCACGGCTGCAGATTTCTTCATGATCGGCTCCCAGTCCGGGTCGGTCATGTCGGTAACTAGTACCTGGCCTTCTTTGAACTGGTGCATCTCTTCTTTATCAATAATTATATTTACCTCGCCCTGGCTTATCTTGCGGCCGATGGCCTGTCCCGAGCAGAGCACCTGACCTTCGTCTTGCAAGTTGTAGTATTTTATTACGTCTTTCTCCTTCTGGGAGTGAACCGTCTCCGGTCGGGCCTGTAGTATGTATAGCTTATCGTTCCTCCGGTCCTTGGCCCATTCGATATCCATCGGTCTTCCGTAATGTTTTTCTATCTCGACCCCGTAGCTGGCCAGTTCTTCGACCTCTTCCTCCGTGAGCACGAACTCGTTCCTTCTTTTCTCTTCGACCTCGACCTCCTTGTTTCCTTCATCTTTATGGATCAGTTCCTTAGCCTTCTTGCCCTTCTCCCGGGAGATCATCTCTCCAGTTGGCTTGAAATACAGGTACTGGTCTGGGTTGACCTTGCCACCGACGACCATCTCGCCAAGTCCCCAGCTGCCATCGATATGGATTACGTCCTCGAAGCCGGAGTTGGGCTCGATGGTAAACATGATGCCGGAGGCGAGCGAATCGACCATCTTCTGGACTCCAACCGAGAGTTTGACCTTGAAGTGATCGAAGCCCTTCTCCTCCCGGTAGTGAATGGCCCGGTCGGTGAACAGTGAAGCTATGCATTTCTTCATGGCCTCGTAAAGCTCGTCTTCGTCCGCTACGTTGAGGTATGTGTCCTGCTGCCCGGCGAAGGATGCTGTCGGCAGGTCTTCGGCCGTGGCTGAGCTGCGGACTGCGACCCTAGGGTCATCCTCTCCAAGTTCCCGGTATTTATTTTTCAGTTCTTCTCTTATCTTCTTCGGTATCTCCGCTTCTTCGATCAGTTTTCGTACCTCTGAACCGGCCTTTCTGAGCTGCTTTACGTCGTCGAGATCGCTGGCTTCCATTATGGTTCGGATTTCGTCCTTTATTCCGGCTTCTTCGAGGTAGAAATCGTAGCCTTCTGAAGTTATAGCGAAGCCAGGGGGAACGGGAACGTCCACTTTACTTAACATCTCTCCCAGGGAGGCGTTCTTTCCTCCGACCCTGCTTACGTCACTGTTGTCCACTTCTTCAAAATCAACAACATATTGAGGCATGAAGAATGTAGTGTTTTTTTAAATTAAAAATGTTATAGCCATTTTGGTGTAATTATGGTTTCCGAAGAAAAGATCCGCGAAGTGCTTGGTGACATAGAGGACCCCGAGATGGGGATGGACATCGTCAACATGGGCTTCATTCGAGAAGTAGAAACGGAAGGAGGGGAAGTGAAGATCGAGATGACACTGACCTCACCGGGCTGTCCGTTGCACAGAATGTTTACAGATAAAGTCAAGGACAGGGTTTCGGAGATGGACGGCGTCGAGGACGTCAATGTTGAACTCGTCTTTGATCCGCCCTGGTCGCCCGAGATGATGAGCGATGAAGCCAAGAAGAAGTTGGGATGGCATGATGAAGAATGACCGTCTGATCCTGGTAATCATCCTTGTGTTTGTAATCTTTTTTGGATTGATGATGAGGGATGTTGATTTGCCCGAGATGAAAGTTGTCAAACAGATGGACGGCGAGACCAAGATAGGAGTTGTCTCAGACACCCATATCCCGACCCGGGCCGAGGCCATCCCTGAACAGGTTTTGGACAGGTTCCGGGAAGAAGAGGTCGGCCTGATAATCCACGCCGGTGATATGGTAACGATGGAAGTCAAGAACAGTCTGGAGGAGATAGCCCCGGTCGTTGCCGTGGCCGGTAATATGGACCGGACCGAAGTCAGAAACCATTATCCAGAGGCCGCCGTCCTCGAAGCCGGAGGGAAGAGAATCGGCGTTATCCACAATACAGTAAACCCGCTTTCTGACAAGATGAAGCTACTCGCCGAGGAGAACAGATTAGATCTTCTCGTCTTCGGACATACCCATCGTCAGCAGTTAGAAGAGAAGGACGGTATTTATTACCTGAATCCCGGCTCACCGTCCCAGCCTATCATGTCGGAGGCCGGCTTCGCTCTGATAGAAGTCAAAGAGAGTGGTCTAGAACCGAAATTAATAAAAATCGAGAAATGAAATCAAGAGTGGTGAAAAAATGGTTGAAGTTGACGAGGACGCATGCATCGGTTGCGGTTCCTGCGTTGCTGTCGCGCCTGATATCTTTGAGTTAGGCGACAACGGCAAGGCCAAGGTCAAAGAAGATGAAGCGACGGAAGAGGCCAAAGAAGCAGCGACAGTCTGCCCGGTCGACGCGATCACAGTATAGATCAATCGCCGGTAACCGTTACCCTTATCCTTCTTTTTCTCGATTTTATATCGAACTCTATAAAGAACAGTTCCTGCCAGGTGCCCAGTTCCAGTCTGCCGTCTACGACGGGAACGGTTTCACCCGGACCAACAGATGCCGCACGAAGGTGTGAATGTGCGTTTCGTGGATGCCGATAGATCTTTTCCTTCTTCGTGAGCGAAGAAAAGAAATCCTTGAAGTCTTTCTTCAGACGACTCTCATTTTCGTTTACGAATATGGATCCGGTCGAGCCGAGGTTGAAGATATGGCAGAGTCCGTTTTCCACGCCCGAGTCCTCGACTACCTTCTCAACACGGCCTGTAATCGGCTTAACTTCGACTTCGCCTTGCGTTTCTAGTTCGATTATTTCCTGATAGACCATGTTATCCCTTTTAAAAACTTTTAAATACCTCCTTTTATATAAAAAGTTTAAGTTTGGGGTGTTATCAATGGTTAAAGAAATAAAGATCGAAAACGTTGTTGCTTCTGCAACTCTTGATGCAAAGATACCGCTAAACCAAGTAGTAGCACACTTACCAGGGACGGAGTACGAACCGGAGCAGTTCCCGGGCCTTGTCTACAGAATGGAGGATCCCAAGGCAGCTGCCCTGATTTTCAACTCAGGTAAGATCGTCTGTACCGGTGCTAATTCACCGGAAGGCGCCAAGAAGGCAATTGAAAAAGTTCTTGAAGGTGTCAAGGAAGCGGGTGTCGATGTCAGCAAGGTCGAGGAGATCACGATCCAGAACATCGTAGCTTCGGCCCAGCTGGACAGCACGCTGCGTCTCAACGAGATCGCCTTCACACTAAGGAACGCGGAGTACGAACCGGAGCAGTTCCCGGGCCTGGTTTACAGAATCGAGGAACCACCGGCAGCCTTCCTGTTGTTTGGATCAGGAAAGATCGTCTGCACAGGCGGACGTTCAATCGAGGACGTCAATGTTGCGGTTAAACGTGTTGAAGAGAAGCTAGAAGAAATCGACGCTCTCTAAGATTTATTAGTCTTGAAGTAGAACTAGTTTTAGTAGTTTCCGGAGTAAGATTTACAGTTGGGGGGTATTATCCGTGTTAGAAGAGTTGGAGGAATTTTTCCGAAAGTTTTACGAATCCGAACTCCTAGAGGCAGTCAGGGAAGGAAGAGGTTACATTGAAGTCGACTACGAGGACATCGACCGCTTCGACTACGAACTGGCCGAACAGCTGGTCGAAAACCCGAAAGATTTCTTCAGCGAAGCGGAAAAAGCGATCAACGGGATGGACCTCGGGACGGAAGAAGATATCGATATCAGCGTCCGGATCAAGAACTTACCCGACGATGAGAAGGTTCGGATCAAGGACTTGCGAAGCGACCACCTCGGCAAGTTGATCAAGGTAGAAGGAACCGTACGGCGGGCTTCCGAGGTCAAGCCAGAGTTGGAGGTTGCTGTCTTTGAGTGTCCAGACTGTGGAAACGTGATGGAGATACCTCAAATCCGGAAGAAGATGTCCTATCCTTCTCGCTGTGATAACTGCGGCCGCAAACGTGGCTTCAACCAGACAGACCGTAATCTTATCGACGCCAAATGGATCCATATGGAGGACCTCTTTGAGGAGGTCGTTTCCGAGAGACCGGGAGAGGTTCCCGTCTATCTGAAGGGTGATCTGACCGTCCCGGAACTGCAGAGAAAGACGGACCCGGGAGCGAGATTGGAGCTGGTTGGAACTGTCCGTGAGATGCCGAAGCGGATCAACGGAAGAAAGACGAGGCAGCTGGATATATTTCTTGAAGCGAATTCCTTCGAGCCCAAGGAGGTCGAGTTCGAGGACCTCGAGATAACAGAAGAAGAGGAAGAGGAAATCCACGAACTGTCCAACGACGAAGAGATCTACAAGAAGTTGCGGCAGTCCCTTGCACCATCTATGTACGGCATGCAGGAAGAGAAAGAATCTATAATCTTACTCCTCTTCGGGGGCGTACCACACAAACTACCAGATGGAACCAAGATCCGTGGCGATATACATATACTTTTTGTCGGTGATCCGAGTGCCGGTAAGACACAGCTGCTCAAGCTGGCGGCTAGTCTGATACCGAGAGGACGTTATGTGTCCGGTAAAGGTGCTTCGGCCGCCGGTCTGACCGCTACAGTCGTCAGAGATGAGGAGATGATGGGCGGTTGGGTTTTGGAGGCAGGTGCTCTGGTCTTGGCTCACAAAGGAATTATCTGTATCGACGAGTTCGACAAGATGTCGAAGGAGGATCAGGTCAACCTTCACGAAGCGATGAGTACACAGACCGTCTCAATCTCCAAGGCCACGATCCAGACCACACTACCGGCCCAGACATCGGTTATCGGTGGTGCGAACCCTAAGTTCTCACGGTTTGACCCCTATCGGCCGATAGCAGAGCAGATCGATATCTCCGAAACACTGTTGAGCCGTTTCGACCTGAAGTTCGCCCTGAGGGATGTGCCTAACAGAGATAAAGACGAAAAAATCGTCGACCATATAATCAAATCGAGGGTCGGTGAGGAGGATGTGGAACCGGTTATTGAATCAGAACTACTTAAGAAATATATTGCCTATGCCCGCAAGAACTGTGAGCCGGAGATGACAGAAGAGGCTTCGGCTGTACTCAAGAACTTTTATATTGATTTGAGAAATAGATATGTTGACGGCGATTCAGATACAGTGCCCATAACACTAAGGCAATACGAGGCCCTGCAGCGTCTTTCTGAGGCCTCGGCCAAAGTGAGACTGGCCGACCGGGTCGAAAAGAGAGACGCCGAGAGGGCGATGCGCCTGATGAAGCATTCGCTGAAGCAGCTGGGCATGGATCCTGAGACACATGAGATCGACATCGACCGGGCCGAAGGAGGTACACCGGCTTCCGAGCGTTCCAAGATCCGAATCGTTATGGACATCCTCACAGATCTGGAGGAGGACATCGGCAAGAACGTACCGGAACAGGATCTGATCGCTGAACTGGAGGACGAGGGCGTCAGCAACCCCGAAAAGGTGTTAAGGGAAATGAAATCAAAAGGAATGGTCTTCGAACCGAGACCAGGACATATCCAAAAAATATGACAGGTGAAAATATGAGCGAAAATAAAAATGAAAAGAACGAACAAGAAAAGGAAGAAACTGAAGAAGGCGAAAAGCAAGAAACCATCGGAAAAATAGAGAAGCGAGGAGATGTGACCAAAGAGGCCTTTTATACCGATTCTTTCTCCGTGCTTTTTAATCCCAATACCTTTTTCCTTGATCTGAAACAGCAGACACCACGAGTAGTTCAGGACGCCGACGATCACAAACAGAAGATAAAGGTTCACCACAAACCGGTGATGATGAACCCCCTTCTCGCCAAGAAACTGTCCCATGTCCTGAATCAGAACCTCAAGAAGTACGAGGAAAAGTTCGGAGAGATAAAACCAATCGGGAAGGATGAAAAGAAGGATGAGGAGAGCGACGAAAAAAAGGACCTAACTTATATCGGGTGATTATATGAGCAATATGAAAAGACTGACGGCAAAAAAAGCCCTAATCGAGGATCTAATCAGTGGCGATTACTATACGCAGGAAGGATTCAAGAGTAACTATCTGATAACCAATAGAGGTGAGAAGATCAGCCGGGCCAGCGTGGTCGGGACCGTGATGAACAAGTTCATCAACGACGACGAGAGTTACGGATTTATTGTTCTCGACGACGAAACCGAGACTATCCGCGCCAAGTTCTTCCAGGATCTATCCAAAATGGAGGACGTGGAAGAAGGACAGCTGGTCGAAGTTATCGGCAAGGTCCGTGAATACGAAGGCGAGATCTATCTGAATACCCCGGAACTGATCAGACAGCTGGAGGATCCCAACTTCCTGACTTTGCGTCTGGTTGAGTTGGCCGAGAAGTTCAAAAAGATGAAGGAAACCGAAGAGAAGATAATGGAGATGAAAAAGGACGACCCCGACGGATTCAAGGACAGGGCAGCTGAGAAATTCGGTGAAGACATGGTCCGCATCGCCTTGCGGTCCGAAGAGTCAAGAAGTGAGACAGAGGAAGCCGAGTCAGAGGAAGAGGAGGAGAGCGCAGAGGAATACAAGGAGCTCAAGAAGAACGTCTTGGAAATGATTGAAAATCTGGATGAAGGACGGGGCGCACCTTATCAGGATATCACGGAAAAGGCCGAAGCAGAGGAGAAAAAGATAGACGAAGTGATCAACGATCTGCTGACGGAAGGGACCTGTTTCGAGCCGCGTCCAGGTAAGATCAAAAAACTGTAAAGGATTCCATGATCGAAGTCGAAGTCAGAAGTTTCATTAACGAGGAAGAATACAACCGCCTAATCGAGCTTCTCGAGAACATAGCTGAGAAGGTCAACGAGGATACGCAGATAACCTACTATTTTTCCGGCGAACAGGACCTCAGAATTCAGAAGAACAACCAGTTCGCAAAGCTATGGCTCAAGGGCGGTCAGATCCACGATAAACAGAGAGAAGAACTGGAGGTCCGTTTTGACCGGGAGGATTTCGGAGAACTGGAAAAACTTCTGAAAATGCTGGGCTACGGGGTAGAGATCAAGTGGTACAGAAAGAGGCACAAGTTCGAGTGGAACGGTTACGAGGTTTGTGTCGATCATACGCCCGGCTACGGAAGGATCGTTGAGATCGAAAAGATGTGTGAGGAGGACGAGGAAGGCGAGATCTATCAGGAACTGCTTGATGCGCTGGAGGAACTGGATGTCGAAAAGACACCAAAGGAAAAGTTCGACAAGCGATATCAAACTTATAAAAATAACTGGCAAGAGATATTAGAGGAAAAGGATCTGAGCTCCTTCCAGGAATGATAACATGGAATATGATGAACTGTTGAAACGGGCGAAAGAGAAGAGTTCGGGTAAAGCTGAGTCCAGTCGTTTCGAGGTCCCGGAGCCCGAACTGATGCACGAGGGCAATAAGACGATTATCAAGAACTTCTCCAAGATAGCCGATGCGATACGCAGACCCGAGGACCATATAGTCAAGTTTTTCTCCCGTGAGCTGGCTGTTCCCGGTGAAGCGGAGGATAGGAGAGCTGTTTTTAATGGACGTTTCTCCGAGAAGCAGGTCAACGAAAAGCTGGAGAAGTATATGGAGGAGTTTGTCTTCTGTCCAGCCTGCGACAAGGTGGATACGAAGCTAATCCAAGAACAGCGAATCTACAAGATAAAATGTGAAGCCTGTGGCACCAAACAGGCTGTAAGGCAGTTATGATGTTTGTCCACAATCTGACCCGGGAAAACAACGATGTGTTATTGGCTGTTTCTGATAGTGATCTTCTGGGTAGGACGCTCTCCGAAGGAAAGATCGAGTTTGAAATAAGCAAAGGCTTCTACGGCGAGGAGAAGGTAGACGGAGAAGAAATAATCAAGGCCGCCCGGAAGAGCACGATCATCAACGCCATAGGCAACGATATCGTGGACCTTCTGGTGAAGCATGGATTTATAGACGAGGAGAACGTAATTAAGATAGAGGGTATCAGCCATGCTCAAATGGTTAAAATCTAATTTTGAGGACAGGAGCGGCCAGTTTTTCATTATCTCCATTGTAATAGTGATCACAATCCTCGCCTCGGTTTCCAGTCTGATGAACAACTACTACAATACAGGAATCTCGCAGGCAGCCAGCCTAGATGAGGGCGAATTCTTCTGGAATGTGAAAAGCCAGGTGAACGGGACCATCGTTGAAAGTGGTAACGTCAATAGAGTGAATAACTTCCGGGACTTCGTCGTGATGGCTGAAGAACGGACCAGTAACCGGGGCTTTCAACTGACAATAAAGAACGAAACCCCGTTCAGTGGGGACTCGGTCAATGTTTCAATCTCCCTCTACTCGGCTGGCATCTCGATAGAAGACGAAGACCGTTACGAATACTCTTAGAACTTGTTTATTGCCTCGACTTCGTCGTCGGTCAGGTCGTATTTTTCCTGTAGATCCTTTTCGTAGTTGCTGTCTTTCTTCATCATCCACTGGAAGAGCGGGATATACTCCATCTTTATCTTCGTCGACGAGCAGTGCAGGTGCTCCTTCAGCTTGTCCGTGATCCCATCCATTCTTTTTCTTTTCGCCTTACTTCTTCCGTAGACCTTTAGTCTCTGTGGTGGTTGATAGCGGGTGAAGGATTTGTAAGTTTCTTTTTTCGAAAGGGCGACACCGGCCGACATGAGACCGATATAGTATTTCATCAGAGACCAGTTCTGGCGCCGATGGATTCGCGCCTTGAAGACACTGGCTCGTGAGAGAACGTCCATCGCCTGTGCCATCTCCTCGTCCTTCTTGTATTCTTTGGGTATGTTTTGCTCTATCCACCAGAAAAGTTCATCCGGATCTTTTTCACCTTTGCTGACCATGTCCTTGGCCGTCTTCGCTGTCCTGGTCTTGAAGATAACCTTCAGCACCTCGAAGATCCCTTGCTCGCTATGTCTGTTGCCCAGTACTTCCAGGTTATCTTTCTCTATTTTGTCCTTACCACGGGCTATGGTCTCCAGATCGTTGATTGCAGATCTTAGATCGCCTCCGGCCTGTCTTGCGACCTGTTTGAGCAAGCTCCGTTCAGCTTCTATATTCTCCTTTTCACAGATCTTGGCCAGGAAGGCAGTCATTGAGGAGAGATGAACTTTTCCGTAGTCAACCATCTCCACGTATCTCCTCAGGCTCCTCAGTTTGCTGTCATAGGGATCGTTGGCTGTGAGAACGATCGGGAATTTCGACTTCTTGATAAGTTTGTTCAGGGCTCCGACACCGCCCCTGTCCTTCCTTCCGGAAAGTCCGTCCACCTCGTCGACCAGAATCACTTTCTTTTTACCAAATAAACTCTGCTGCTGCGAGGCGGAGCCGACCACATCCTCGATATTTTTCTTGTTCCTCGCGTCCGATGCGTTGATCTCCATCAGATGGAGACCCTTTTCATTGGCCAGGGCGTAAACTGAAGCAGTTTTACCGTCGCCCGGTGGTCCGTGTAGAAGCAGGGCCTTGTCTCCTGGATTCCAGTTTTCATACCATTTCTCCAACTTCTTCAGTTGTTTGTTCTGCCCAGCAAAGTTTGATAGCTTTTCTGGAGCGTATTTTTCAGTCCAGCTCATTTCTGATCACGCAGAAGCAGTAAATTGGGCCAGGAGAGCCTCGAGCTGGATCTGCTCGTCGGCTCCCTCGTCGATTCGGAACTCGTATTCGCCTATCTTTTCTATTAGCTGTACTTTCCTCGCCTCGGGAATGTCGAGGTCGTATACCTGACGATGGATCTCTTTAATTATGTCCAATCCACCGATCCCCTTTTCGAGAAGCATGGTCTGCAGCTTGTCCCTTGAGTCCATGAAGTCGCCGTTGACGGCGCTCTCGAGCATCTCACCCACAGCGTCGGGTCTGGCCTGTGTCGATACCTCGTAGACCATTTCCTCGGTCACGGTCTCGCCGACGGCGGCCACCGACTGGAGTATGTTTATAGATCGTCTCAGATCTCCCTGGGAGACGGAGAATATGGTATCCAGTCCGTCTTCCTCGTATTCCACGTCCTCCTTCCTGGCTATTTTTTTCAGCAGCTTTTTTGCGTCCTCCTTCTGTAGTCTTGGATAGCGGAAGACGGAACAGCGGGAGCGGATCGGATCGATTATCTTCGAGGAATAGTTGCAGATAAGTATAAACCGCGCCGTCTCCGTGTAGTTTTCCATAGTTCTTCTCAGCGCTTGCTGAGCTTCCGGTGTCAGCGCGTCCGCCTCGTCGAGCAGTATGATCTTGAAGGGCACGTCACCAACGGACTTGGTTCTCGCGAAGTCCTTGACCTCGTTCCTTATCACATCAATGCCTCTCGTATCCGAAGCATTGAGTTCTAAATAGTTCCTCTTCCACTTGTCGCCGAATATCTCGTGGGCGATGGCCAGCGCGGAAGCACTCTTGCCGGTTCCGGCCGGTCCAGAGAAGAGGAGATGTGGTATGTTGTTGTCCTCGACAAAGGCCTTGAGCCGAGAGACGACTTTTTCATGGTTTACGATATCTTCCAGACTCTTCGGTCGATACTTTTCGGTCCAGACTTCTACACTCATGGTACCCCCTATACCATTTCTGATTCTAATTTATAAGTATCTTTAGTCCTTTAAATTTGGTATGAGGGTCGCGATAACCGGCACGCCGGGTACAGGTAAAACGACGGTAGGCAAGAGATTGTCCGAGAAGACAGATCTGGAATACGTCTCGATAAACGACCTGGCCCGGAAAGAGGACTGCATCAGCGGAAGAGACAGAGCAAGAGAGTCGGACATCATCGATATCGACTGTCTGCAGAAGGTTCTGGATGACTACGAAGACTGCATCCTGGACGGACACGTCTCTCACAATTTTGACGTGGATCTTGTCATCGTTCTCCGGGCCAAGCCGAAGGTCCTGAAGAGGAGACTTGAGGACAAAGGTTGGTCTTCCGAAAAGATCAGGGAGAACGTGGAATCAGAATTGATCGGTCTGATCTCCTACGAAGCTCACAGAGACAACGAAGAGACCTTTGACGTCGATACCACGGACAGGGACGAAGAAGCTGTGGTTGAGGCAGTAAAAAATATAATTGAAGGAGAAGAAAGAGATAAATACCTGGAGCCAGTAGATTGGACAGAGGCCATCGAAAACCTCGAGGAAATGGACGATTGATATGGCAAGGATAATGAGGAAACCGACCGGTAGAGAGATGATGAAGATCGTGCAGGGTGTCAGCCGCGGGGCCACCGTGATCTACCCGACCGAGACCTGTTACGGGCTCGGGGCCAGCGCACTGGACAAGAAAGCCGTGAAGAGGGTCTACGATATCAAAGATCGTGACCTGAACCGAGATCTGATCTGCATCGTGCCCTCGGTCGAGCAGGCCAAGAAATACGGATATCTGCACGAGGACGAACTAAGATTGTGCCGTGAGTTCATGCCCGGACCGCTGACCTTGATCGTAAACAAGAAAAGGAGATTACCGGAACTGGTGAACGAAAAGTTCGCCTTCCGCGTGCCGGGCAGCACCATGGCCCGACTCCTGTCAAAGGAGATCAGCACGCCGCTGGTCTCTACTTCGGCCAACCCGTCCGGAGGAAGGAATCCTTATTCTGTAAGTGATATACCGCAACAGATCTTGGAAGAAGTGGACTACGTGGTCGACTACGGACAGCTAGAGCAAACCCAGCCCTCGACGGTATGTGAAGTCTTCGACGGCGAAGCAAAGGTCTACCGGGAAGGACCAATTTCCAAGCAGGAAATAGACAAAGTTTTAAGTATCTCACCCAAATAGATAAGAAAGGTGATTTGATGTCTGAGGAAGTCGCGAAAGACAGACTTTTCAAGAATGTGTACATCTGCCTTAAATGTAAGGCTAGAAACAGAGCCAAGCCCAGGAAGGTCAAAGAAGGTAAGGTCAAGTGCAGGAAGTGTGGCTCCAAGGATTTGCGACCCAAATCTAAAGAAGACAGGAGTTAGAAATGAAACACTTTATCAGGCTGATCAGGCCGTTGAACTGTGGGATGGCGGCTTTAGCTGTGCTGATAGGTGCCTATCTTGGTGGAATCACTGGTTCTTTCTTTTTTGTACTTATAGCTATGGTCTCAGCCTTCCTGATCTGTGGAGGCGGGATGGTTATCAACGACTATTATGACCGGGAGCTGGACTTTATATTTAATTCGGAACGTCCCCTGCCTAGCGGCAAGATATCCCTGAAGGGAGCTCTGGTCTACGCCTTCGTCCTCTTCGCGATCGGGCTCTACCTGTCGTTCTGGATCGGGAACTACGCCTTACTGCTAGCAATTTTTAATTCAATGTTATTGGTAATTTACGCCAAAACACTTCAGAAGAAGTTCTTCCTATCCAATACAACGGTCGCCTTCCTTGTCGGCTCGACCTTTGTCTACGGTGGACTTGCCGTCGGCGACTGGCTGACACCACTGCTACTGGGAATACTTGCTTTCTTCGCAACCATGGCCCGGGAGATAATCAAGGACATCGAGGACCGATACGCTGATTCCAGGGCTGGGATCCAGTCCGTGCCGATCACCCTGGGCGAAGAGAAGAGCCGTCTGGTCGCGGCGGTCTTTATTCTGATTGCAGTCCTGACCTCGCCGCTACCCTATCTCTTGAACGTCTTCAGCTGGATCTATCTGATTGCCGTAGTTCCTTCAGTTTTGACCTTCCTCTATGCGGGCTACTTATCCTACGAAGACGAGGAACCGGCGGTGATCCAGAACCTGCTCAAGATTGCCATGGTTCTCGGGCTGATCGCATTTTTGGTCGGCGTCTTCTGAAAAGACTTAAATATTCCCTCCCGAAATAATTTCACGATACTATGAGCAAAGAACTAGACGACTCGGAAAAGGTCAAGGGCAAGGAAAACCTGAAGCTAAACATCATAGCCGATATGGTCCAGAATGGAGAGATAGATCCCGGCAACGTCAAGTTTACCACCTGGCAGGACAAGCGCAACGACGACGATGAGATCATCGGAACCGTTCGTGTAGTGATGGAAGAGGACGATGAACTGGCGCAGGTTGAATATATCTGTCCCCGTTGCCAGCACCACGGCTTCAAGAAAACAGAATACAAAAGGCCTTTCTGGGTCGAGTGCAAGAACTGCGAGAAGAGCTTCACGGTGCCGAAACTGAAGGGCAAGGTAGAAAGAAACAAGAAGGGACCTAAGCCTTGATCCGGAGACGATCAGTTTTTCTTGCCTCGGTGGCTTAGTGGCTAAAATCCGATTTGGATTACTAAGTCGGATAGTTGGCGCGTCCTTGGTAAGGACGAGATCGCGGGTTCAACTCCCGCCCGAGGCTCCAATTAACTCTAGAACAATTAGATTATTCTTTTCTACAAATATTGAGAATCAGCTTACCGGTCCGTTTTTCCAGAGGTCGTCTTTGAGAGTCTTCCCACTCTTTTCTTCCCATTTCTCGACCGGTATGGAGTGCTTCTCTCGGATCTCCTGTCCGACGCCGAGGCCGTTGTAGGCGCAGAAAGGAACCATTCCTTCCGGCGTCGTGTAGTGGATCACGCAGTTCTGGAGCCGGTCCAAGTTCAGGTTCCAGACGTCCTGGAACCACATCGTTCCGACATAGAGAGTCTTGTAGTGGAACTCGCCCAGTGAGGAGTAATCTCCTTTGGTGATGGCCTTGACGAGCAGCTTCTTCAGGGAAAATCCTTCTGGTGCTTTCTCTTTGTCGATGAACTTGGAAAGGTTGTTCATCATCGAGGCCGCGATCTTGGCCTTCTTGAGCTTTCCCTTCTTTTTCGATAACTTGTCGACCAGTTCCATAAAGCCTTCCACGTCCAGGAAACGGGTGATTGGAACCATCTCATCGCCGTCCATGAAAACGTAGGTTGCACCGCCACAACTGGGGTGGGCAGTGAACTCGACCTGCTTTTCGTCCTTTACGTTCTCGACCAGCTTGGATATTGGATAGACGAAGGGAACAGGATACCAGTCGTTCTTGGCGATCTGTCCGTCCGAATCTTCTTCTATCTTCTCCATCAATGTGGAGTAGTCCACGCGTTCGTTCTTTCTGTAGTCGTCATCTATGTTTTCAATCCGACCGGTGAAAGCGATCGGTTGAATGTTGACACCCCGGACGACGTCTATATTGTCTTTGGCGAATTCAATTATGTCTTCGATCTCATCGATATTGTCCTGCATCGCGACAGGAACCAGTACAACACTAGTGAAACCGATCTCTCTCAAATTCTGGATCGCCTGCTTGTTCTGTTCGATCCAGGGGTTGGTCTCCTTGGTCACGCCGTCGAAGCTCATGTAGATAGTGTTCACGCCGTGATCCAGTATCTTTTTGCAGTATTCTTTGGAGTCAGCCAGCTTGATAGCGTTTGTGTTCAGCTGGATGTGGGCGAAGCCTGCCTCCTTGGCCATGTCGATTATCTCGAACAGGTCGTCCCTGACCGTCGGTTCTCCTCCTGTGATCTGAATCGCCTTAGAAGGGACCGGTTTCTCGCTCCGGGCCTGGTCGATCATCTCTTGGATCTTGTCCAGAGATGGTTCGTAGACGAAGCCCTGGCTGCCGGCGTTGGCGAAACAGTAGGAGCAGCGCAGATTGCAGCGGTTGGTTATAGTTAGATTGGTCAGAACTGACTGTGAATTGTGGCCATCGTAGAGGGAAAGGTTTTCGACGTGGACGTCTTCGATCCCGTCGCCGTCCTGCTTGTGCCTGTCCCATCTCTTGTAGTCTTCGTAGTCAGAAAATACGATGGATTTGAACGACCCGTGTTTATCGCATTCCTTCTTGATGTAGACACTTCCGTCCTCCTCAACTACTTCGGCTTCCAGTTCCTTGACCTCGTTGTCCTTGCGGAAGCACTCGGGACATATGGACCGCGTCTTTTCCAGCGTTTTCATCTTATCAATTTTTAATGAATTTTAAAACTTGTAAATCTAATTAGAGCCGACGTTTATAAATCTTATTTTCTTATTAGGTTCTCTTCCAGACGGTTCCGCCGTCCTCGTCTTCAAGCTGAATCCCCACTTCCTTCAGCTCGTCGCGGATCCTGTCTGCGGTTTCGTAGTCCCCGTTGTCCCGGGACTTTTCCCGGAGATCGATCAAAAATTCGATTATTTCCTCAGGTACAGGTCCTTCATTACTTTCTAAGTTTAGTTCTAGACCGAGCACACGTCCCAGTTCCTGGATTGTTTCCTTGGCTTCTTCCAGGATCTCTTTTTTGTTGTCCAGGTTCTTGTTCACTTTCTTGGCAAACTTCATTATTCTGTTCAGAGCCTTTGGCGTGTCCAGGTCGTCGTCCATCGCTTCTTCAAAACCGGTCCTGAGCTTTTTTATTTCCTCCTTGAGGTTCGTCTTGTCACCGCCCTTGGAATTTTCTATGTTCCAGAGTACGTTGTATAGTTTCTCCAGGTTGGATCTCGCGCTCTCGACGGCCTCCTCGCTGAAGTCGACCTGTTTCCTGTAATGGCTCGATGCGAAGAACATGCGGATTACTTCCGCGTCATATTTATCCAGCAGGTCGGAGACCGTATAGAAATTTCCTTCACTCTTGGACATCTTGTCTCCTTCTACGGTGATGTGCTCGCTGTGAACCCAGTAGTTGACCGGTTCTTCTTCCATATCGTTCATCGCCATGTCCTGGGCCCTCTCGTTCGGATGGTGCGGAAAGATGTGGTCCACGCCGCCGGTATGGATGTCGAACTTCTCGCCCAGATATTTGGTTCCCATCACGCTGCATTCCAGATGCCAGCCCGGATAGCCTTCGCTCCACGGCGACGGCCATCTCATGATATGCTCCGGTTCGGCCTTGATCCAGAGGGCGAAGTCCAGCGGCGACCTTTTTTCCTCTGTCTCTTCTTCACAGACGCGCCCGCCGGCGCCGGCCTGGAGTTGCTCGATATCCATAGATCCGATCTTCGGATACTCGTGGTCCTGGTGGAACTTCATTACATCGAAGTAGACGTTCCCATTTTTTTCGTAGGCGTAGCCGTTTTCGATCATACTCTTTATGGCTTGGATCATCTCGACCATGTGACCGGTAGCCCTTGGGTTTACATTATGTCTTTTCATGTTCAGGGCCCCCATTTCTCTGTACCACTTCTGGACCTGTTCGGTGACAAGTTCCATCGGCTCGATGCTTCTCTCCTTAGCTTTCTTTTCGATTTTGTCCTCGCCCTGGTCCGCATCGTCGGTCAGGTGTCCGACGTCCGTTATATTCATCACGTGGAAGACGTCGTAGCCTTTCCAGGTCAGGTATCGATTCAGAATATCCCAGGCTGCGTACGTCTTGGCATTTCCCACGTGCATGTCCTCGTAGATCGTCTGGCCACAGGAATAGATATTTACCTTTCCCTCTTCGAGAGGTTCGAACTCCTCCTTCTTTCGGGTCAGAGTATTGTAAAGTTCTAGAGTCATCTTATCATCAAATGGAGCCGGGTGCCGGATTCGAACCGGCGTACGCGGATATCCACATTCTCGGGTTTTGATGAAACTTTTTTCCTCGAAAAGTTTCTCTGCAGTCCGCTGCCTAAGCCAGACTCGGCCAACCCGGCCTTGTTGTTTATAGAAATATTGTCAGAATGGTATTTAAGATTTACAGAACTGGATAGTTTCTTCTCAACATCGGAGGCAAAAACGTCCACCGGCCATCAAACCACGTCTACTAATTTGTTCTGAAAGTTTAAATAACTAAATGATTCCATCATCGAAGTCGTCTAAGTCGGGTATCATTTTATTTACTTCATAATCCCTTCTATACCCTTCGGCGGCGATGTCCCAGAACTTATTCCAGACATAGCCCACACCTTCTTCTTTGACGCCTTCCTTCGTTTCCTGGTACTTTTCTCCTATACAGTTTCCTATATCAGAACAAATTTTGTGAAAGGTGTCCTCACCCATCTTGATCACGTTCGTAACTACTTAGTAATTATACCTTAAAGTTTATAAGCCTTTGTTCTCAAGTTTTGAGGAACCGACTAGATTATAAATATAGCCGGCGACAATATTTCATCCGGTGAGATGGGATCATGGATCCACACCAAATCGAACTTTCCCGGGAAGTCATAATCGGCAACGAAGCTTTTTCTCAGATTCCTGAAATTCTAGAGAAGCTACAGCTCAAAGGACCGGCTCTGCTCATTTCAGGACCTTCTACCTTCAAGGCGGCCGGCGGCGAAGTCAAGGAGATCCTCGAAGAACAGGGCTTCGGCGTAGAGGTGAACATCTCTTCGGAAGTTACGAGGGAAAACCTCAACCAGATAATTGAATCCAGCCGGGACTTCAGGTTCGTGCTGGGCGTCGGCGGTGGCAGGACTATAGATACCGCGAAATACGTATCCAAGGAAAGGAACACACCCTATATTTCAGTGCCGACGGCTCCGTCACATGACGGGATCGCCAGTTCACGGGCCACGATCAACGGCCAGAACCGCAAACATTCCTATGAGGCCAATGCACCGCTCGCAGTTGTGGCCGATCTCGAGGTCCTGAGAAACGCGCCCTACAGATTGATTTCAGCCGGGTGTGGCGATCTGATCTCAAATATAACTGCTGTCGAGGACTGGAAACTCGGGGCCAGCGACAATGGCGAATACTACTCCGATTACGCGGCTGCACTGTCCGTTCTGGCCGCGGAGATAGTTATCAGTTCGGCCGACATGATCCAGAGAAAGGAGGAAAGAGGGATGAGAAACCTGGTCAAGGGCCTTATTTCGGGCAGCATCGCCATGTCGATAGCCGGCTCTTCGCGACCCTGTTCCGGAGCCGACCATCAGTTCTCGCACGCTCTGGACGCGATAGCCGAGAAACCCGATCTGCATGGCCACCAGTGTGCGATGGGAGCGCTGCTCTCGGCCGAGATGCACGATATGGACTACCAACGACTCAAGGAGGCCATGGAAACGGTAGGGATGCCGACTACAGTCGACGGGATGTCCTTTACGAAGGACGAAGCCTTCCGGGCCTGGGAAGAGGCGGGAGAAATCAGAGACAGGTACACGATCCTGGACAAGAAACAGGAAAACACCCAAGACTTATTTAAGAAGGTAGGTATTATTTAGTGTTGATATTATGATAGAAGACTGGAAACATATCACCAAGATCGACCCTGACAAGAAAATCACTCAGGACGTAGTCGACAAGATCGTAAACAGTGGAACAGATGCGTTGATGATCTCGGGCACGCAGGGAGTCACGCCCGAAAAGCTGGAGCGAGTTCTAAAGATGCTTGAAAAACATGATATTCCGAAGATACTCGAGCCCTCAAATCCTTCCAACGTCGTCTACAACGGATTCGATGAGATATATGTGCCGAGCGTGATCAACTCCCAGGATCCACAGTGGATCTTCGGACACCACAAGGACTGGGCCGAGCATTATAATCCGAAGTGGGGCAAGATAACCAAGGAAGCCTACATCGTTCTCAACCCCGAATCGGCTGTAGGAAAGGTAACGAGGGCCAGTACAGATCTCTCCAAAGAAGAAGTAGCAGCCTACGCCGAGGCTGCGGAAAACTACTTCGACTTCCCGGTCATCTACATCGAATACAGCGGCACCTTCGGAGATCCGGAAGTGGTCAAGGCGGTCAAGGAGAAACTGAAAAAGGCCAAGCTGTTCTACGGCGGCGGAATCAAGAGCGCCGAACAGAGCCGCAAGATGGCCAGATACGCGGATACGGTTATCGTTGGCAATGTGATCTACGAGGAAGGCTATGATACGTTCCTTTCGACGGTCAAAGGCGCCAAAGAATAACCTTTATTTCTAAGCCAGACTGTCCAGAGCATTAGAACGGCAATTATCATCGAAGCCTGCCAGAGTATGCCGTGCAAAAGCTCGTAGGCCGACGGTCCGAAGTTGTAGGTAAAGAGAGCAAGAAAGACGATTCTCGAAACATTGGTAGCGAATATGAGGGGAAGGTTTACTATCAGCCCGTTTAACTTCCATTTTAGAGGATGTGACGTTGAGATCACCAGCGCCGAGAAGAAAAGAATTCCCTTCCAGCCCACACAGTCCTTGATTATCGAAAAAGTGAAGTTTCCTAAGGTTAGATTGAAGCCCGTCCTCTCGATTGTGTAGCCCATTGTCCGAAAGAAGTGGTAGAGGTGGTGGGTCAGATAGTTCTGAACGGAGGTGAAGTCTAAGTATCTGCCTCCGATGTAGATAAATATTGACAGAGCGCTCAACTTAACTAGAAAAATAAGTATTTCCCATAACTCCTTTCTCTTCTCACTGAACAAGCTAGCTACCCCGCTTCCGATATCTTTTCAGCCATTCGAGAAAACTCTTCCTGTCCGCCTGGATTGCCTCATCGATCACTTCTCCTTCGATATAGCGTCGACCGTCCTTCGACTTGATGGGCACCTTCTCCGGATCCAGAACAGCGATTCCTTCTTCTACGAGCCGATCTCTGAACTCCTTCGAGAAGTTGCCGAGAACCGCTTTCACCCCCTCTTTCTTCAACCGTTCTCTAATCCCTTCGGCTTCCTTTTCTATCTTTCGGAAGGAGAGAACGCTGTTCTCGAGGTTGAGCTTTTTCTTCGCCTCTTCCAGAGCTTCGTAAGTTAACTCCTCTATTTCTCGTACCGGATAGTTTCCCTGTTTGCGTATTCTCTCCAGCTGCTTGAATTCTTCCAGTACGTCCCTCTTCTCTTCCAGTTCTATCTTCAGACTCCGAACCTCGTTCTTCTTGGACCTTAGCTTTCTCTGCAGGTCGGCTATCTTTTCGTTTTCCATCAGGCTATCTTTCTTTCCTTCTTTGACTTCCTTCAGTTCCTTCTTCAGCTCGCCCTTGGCCCGTTTCAGGTTGTTGACCTCGTTCTTCAGCCGCTCGTTATGCTCTTTCAACTTCTCCTTGTCCTTTCTCTCCTTGAGCAAACTTTGGCGGAACTTGTCTATCCTCTCTTCCAGATCTTCTTCCGGCATCATCCTCTCTTCTTCGCCTTCTTCATCCTCCCCTTTCTCCGGTTCCAGGGCCCGGTCCACGGCGTCGGAGATGTTTTTGACCTCGCCCCTCAAGACAAGCTCCTTGATCCGCGGGGCCAGGTTGGGCAGGTTCAGGTCGTCCATCCGTTTGTCTATCTTTCTCAGTTTGTTCTGATGATCGTAATAAGCATAGAGAGCAGCGGCCAGGGCATCTCTCTCGTGGAGATTTTCTGTTTCGTGTCCTTCAGCCAGTTCGTTCTTCTTCTCTATGGATAGGTCTTCCTCGGGCGAGAAAACGGTCGCCTTGAAGTTGGAGGCCAGCTGCTCCAGAGTCGAGGGCAGCTTCTCCTTGTCGGTTGCGATCAAAACTGGCGTTCCTTTTTCCATGATTAAATTTATGGTCTCGTCCATTCCGGCGTGTTTCTTTGAGACGACACCGAGCACCTTTCCCTTCAGGGAGACAAAGGCCAATCCAATTGTCGTGCCCGGATCGTAGCCTAGAATTATCTTTTCCGGTTCCATCTATCCCACCTCCTTGGTCAGAACCTTTCTTATTCCTTCGGCAATTTTGTCGCCGATCCCTTCCACCTCTTTCAGTTCTTCTTTGCTGGCCGTGAAGACCTGTTCCGGTGTTCCGAACTGGTCGAGAATCCGCTCGGCCCGGACGCGGTCTATACCAGGTAGCCCGGCTATCAGCCATAACTGCTGTTCCTCCAGAGTCGACGGTTGCTTACCGCCGCGGATCGCGATCTTCCTCTCCTCCTTGATCTGCTCTCTCTTCGCGATCCAGAAGAGGGTAGAGGCCGTGTCATCCTGCGACTGGGACCAGAGAACAGGAACTTCGAGGTCGATGGCTATCGAAGACAGCGCACCGCGGATCGAATTGGGGTGCACGTTCCTTTCTGAGTAAAGATCGGTTCCCTCGATCAAGAGGATCGGCTTTTCGAAATGTTCCTTCATGTTTTTCAGTTGATCAAATATACGTTGATCGAATACTGAAGAAAGAAAGTCCGATGTAGTCTTCCGCTCGATGGCGACTCTTTCCGAAAGAATGAAGTCACCCACTTCCAGCTGCTGTGGTTTGACCACACAGTCCTTGCGGGCCAGTTCCTTGACCACGTCCGACTGGAACTCCCGGTTGTCGGCAAAGATCAGTATCTTGTCGTCGTCTTTTAGAACTTCTTGCTTTTCCATAACAAACAAATGTCGGTGTAAATTTTAAAAGATTCTCTTTAGTAGTCGTCTAGATTTCTCTGCCTCCCATCGTCGGAGTCTCTGATCTCCTTCAAAGTCTCCTTCATCCTTCTCTCCCTGTGTTTGCTCTTCCAGTAGTAGGCTTCGTCTCTCGTGTCCTTGGCGATCAGGACCATCAGTTTACCCTCTTCCTGCCTGCCGGTTCGTCCGCGCCGCTGTATCGACCGGATCTCGGAAGCCACCGGTTCGTAGAAGACTACGAGATCGACGGCCGGTATATCCAGGCCCTCCTCCCCGACCGAGGTCGCGATAAGAGCATTGTATTTGCCCTCTTCGAACTGGTCGAGGATTTCGACCTGTCTCTTCTGGGACAGTCCTTCCTCGCCGGCCTGGCCAACGAATCCGATGGGGCGGCAGCCATCCATCTCTTTCAGTCTCTTCTTGATCAGCTCGACCTGGCTCCTGTAGTGTGAAAAGACTATTATCTTCTTCCCTTCGCCCGCTTGGAGCTCGTCCCGTACCACATCCTCCAGCGCCGCCAGCTTCGGGTGTTCGATACCTTTCTCGAGAAGATCGCTGGTCTTGCGGTAGGCGACCTTGATCTTGAAGTCGCTCATTACCCGCTTCGAGGCCTTGGTCTTCCCTTCCTCGGCCTCCCTCTTCAGTTTTTTCAGGTATTCGTATAGCGAGCTGGATCCCTGGGTCTCCAGCAGCATCAGCGCGTGCTCTATCTTCAGCGCCTCGGCGATCTTCGAGATGGCGAAATAGGTTTCCTTACTGTCTTCTCCTTTTCCAATTTCGCTCCTGAGCTGACCCTGTAGTTTGAGCAGGTCTTTCTTGTAGAGATTTCCGGAAGACGGACCAACATCCATTTTCTTGATCCGCTTGGTTCTCTTGTTTAGCGCCTTTTCTAGTAGTTCTTTGACCTCTTTGAACTCCTCAGGTAGCTCTATCTTCTTCCAGTTCTTTTTTGTCGGCTTCCGATAGACCTGAACGTCACTGTCTTCTTCTGTACGGATCTCGACCTCGTCTAGATAGAGGTTGTCCATGACCTTCATGATCTTTTCCCGGTTTCCGCCTGGCGATGCCGTCAGTCCGAGGATCCGCGGCTCCGAGGCGCGGCGCATGTACATCTCGGCGATAAAGCTGTAAGGGTAGTCGCCCGTGGCCCGGTGACACTCGTCGAATACGGCCAGAGTGAAGTCGTCAAGGTTGATCCGATCAGCGATCACGTCGTTTTGTATAACCTGTGGTGTGGCGAAGATACAGGTCTTCTTTGGATACTCTTTCTCACGTTTGTTCGGCCTGACCTTTCCGGTCATGACCATCATGTCGCCTTCGGCTATCTCTAAGTTCTCTGCGAAGAACTTCTTGTGTTGCTCCACGAGAGGGCGGGTCGGGGCGAGAAACAGTATCTTCCCACCCTTCTTGTTCAGGCGATGCGCAGCCAGCAGAAGTGCGGAGACGGTCTTGCCCATCCCGGTCGGCAACACGACCAAGGTATTTTCCCGGATACTGGTGTTGAGAATTGTCTCCTGGTAGAGTCGCTTCTCGATGCTATCCTTCTCTATCAGCGGATGATCCACGTATTTCTTTTCCGTCATACTATCACAAGAAATCAGAACTCTTCCTTCTCTTCGAGGGCGATCGGCGTGCTGCCGGCGTGCCAGGACATTCGTGGCCGGACGCGCATCGAGTAGATGCGTTCGGAGTTGTCGTCCAGAACGATGGCTGCACCCTTCTTCCGCGGCAGGTCGTTGATGTAGTCCTTGATATCGAAGGTCATGTAGGTCTGCATGATGTTACGCAGCGCCTCGAGGTCGGGCCTGGCGGTCAGCCTGTGTGAGATTATCAAGTCGGACTGTGAGA
>JBKHHH010000004.1:0-34390 GCA_046539285.1 Candidatus Aenigmatarchaeota archaeon
TTTCTCCGTCTCCTCAAGTGTCTTCTCCGCGATCCTGTGCGCCTTCTTGAGGTCTTCTGATATCTCCAGCCTCTCTTTCTTCTTGTACTGGTAGATGGCCTCGTGCAAACCATTGGACGAAAGGCCAGAGCAGTGCATCTTTATCTTGGGAAGTCCGCCTAGCTCTTCCGTTATGTCATCGTCTTTGATCTCCTCCGCTTCCTTCAACGTCTTGCCTTTCGCCATCTCGGTAATGATCGAAGAAGTGGCGATAGCGGCCGCGCAGCCAAAGGTTTTGAACTTGATGTCTTCGATATATCTCTCGTCGTTCTTCTCAGCAACTTTCAGGTAGACCTTCATCATGTCGCCGCAGGTTGGATTTCCTACTTTGACAACTACGTCGGCGTCTTCCATCTCGCCCATGTTGCGCGGGTTCTTGAAGTGATCCATGACCTTTTCAGAATACATCATATCACCTAAAAGCAGTCGTCTATATCGTCCATGGCGGTTATCGACCGCAGATCCTGAACGATCTCAGGCAACTCCTCTATTATCTTTTCTACGTCTTCCATAGTATTAAATCTACCGAAGCTTATCCTCAACGAAGAATGGGCGACGCCACCTTCGAGACCGATAGCCTGAAGCACATGCGAAGCCTCGAGTGTCTCGGATCCACAGGCCGAACCGGTCGCGACCTCTATTCCTTTCCCGTCCAGCCGCAACACGAGCGCTTCGCCCTCGACGCCCGGAAAGGAGAAGTTCACATTTCCGGGAAGTCTATCCTCTCTCGGTCCGTTGAGAATAACATTGTCTATATTTGACTCGATGCCCTCTACCAGTCTCTTGGTCATTTTTTCCAGTCTCTTTTTGTCCTTCTTCCATTCCTTTCTCGCGATTTCACTGGCCTCGCCCAGACCAACGATATAGGGCACGTTCTCCGTCCCGGACCTTCTGCCTTTTTCCTGGCCGCCGCCGTGTAGAAGCGGATCTATTTTCAAGCCATTCTTTATCCATAGTGCGCCAATGCCCTTCGGACCGTACATCTTATGCGCATTTATCGTTGCCATGTCCACGCCCAGTTCTCCAACGTCCAGCTTCATCTTGCCTGGTATCTGGGCCGCGTCCGTGTGGAAGTAGGCATCGCTGTTCTCGTGGACTATCTTCGCCATCCCCTGGATAGGTTCTATAGTCCCGATCTCGTTGTTGGCCATCATTATAGAAACCAGAATCGTGTCGTCGCGTAGCTCCTCCTCTAGATCATCGAGGGAGACACAGCCTTCTTCGTCAACGTCCAGGTAGGTCACATCAAAGCCCTGCTTCTCCAGCCACCGGCAGGCGTTCATCACGCACTTGTGTTCGACCTTGGAAGTGATGATATGTTTACCCTCGTCCTGTCGCGCGAAGGCAGTTCCCTTGATCGCGTAGTTGTTCGACTCCGTGGCACAGCTGGTGAAGACGATCTCCTCTCTCTTCCCGTTCAGAAGCTTGGCCACCTGTTTCCTCGCTTTCTGGACGGCCTTTCTTGCATTTTGTGCCCTTCCATAGAGAGAATTGGGGTTGGCAAATTCATCGCGGAAGTAGGGTTCCATCGCCTCGACAACTCTTGGGTCGACGGGCGTGCTCGCGTTGTTGTCCGCGTAGACGGCATCGATGTCCATCTGTTTCATATACTATTCTATAACGATGTTATATATAAAAAGGTTTTCAGTTTTTGTTTTTATAACAACGTTATATTTAAAAGCCCTAAAGACAAATAGTCAGTGAGGTGAATTAGATGAGCGAAGAAAATCCTTTTGAAATTTCTAAACAGCAGCTGGATCACGCTGCGCAGTATATCGATATAGATGAGGACGAGCTCGAGGTCCTCAAGCATCCGAAAAGAATAATTGAAGTATCGGTTCCGATCGAAATGGACGACGGGACGATGAAAACTTTTACTGGCTACCGAGTTCAGTATAATGACTCGCGGGGTCCGACAAAAGGCGGTCTCCGTTTCCACCCGGACGAGACACTGGACACGGTGAAAGCGTTAAGTGCCTGGATGACCTGGAAGTGCGCTGTAGTTGACATCCCCTATGGCGGGGCCAAAGGCGGTATTGTCTGCAACCCGAAGGAGATGAGCCAGAACGAACTAGAAAAACTGTCGCGGGAATACATCCGACGGATATACAAGTACATCGGCCCAGACCAGGATATCCCGGCGCCGGACGTCTATACCAACCCACAGACCATGGCCTGGATGATGGACGAGTACGAACTCTTAACCGGCCAGAAAAACCCGGGTGTCATCACAGCCAAGCCCCTGGAACTCGGAGGCTCAAAGGGCAGAACGGAAGCAACCGGATACGGTGTGGCATTTATGATCCGCGAAGCCGCGGAAAGTCTAGGGAAAAATCTCGAAGAAATGACCATGGCCGTCCAAGGCTTCGGAAATGTGGCCCGATATTTGATACAAAAAGCCGATGAAATGGGCATCAAGACGGTGGCCGTTAGCGACAGCGGTGGAGCCGTGATGGACGAAGACGGTCTGGACTACGAAAAACTGAAGAAAACGAAGGAAGAGGAAGGATCGGTTACTAAGATGAACGGTGTGAGCAGAATATCGAACGAGGAACTGCTGGAACTGGATGTGGATATTTTAGTTCCGGCCGCCATCGAGAACGTGATCAACGAGGAAAACGCGGATAAGATCAAGGCCGACATCCTGGCCGAGGCAGCCAACGGGCCGGTGACACCGGAGGCTGACAAAATTCTCCAGAAAAAGAGTGTCTTCCAGATCCCGGACTTTCTATGCAATGCAGGCGGTGTGACCGGATCATACTTTGAGTGGGTCCAGAACCGGGAAGGATACTACTGGGAAATGGATGAGTTCATGGAGAAGCTGGATAAAAAGCTCAGCGACGCCTTCCAGGCTGTCTACAGTACTTCCCAGGAGAAAAATATTTCCATGAGGGACGCGGCCTATACTGTTGCGGTCAAGCGTGTCGTTGACGCGATGCGCTACCGTGGTGAGCTGAAGGGATAAAATGAAGCTTTCCTGTGAGGTCTTCGTCAACGAATTCCTTCCCGCGATAAGGGCTATAATTGCGAGAGATCTGATCGAGGAGCACGACTTGACGCAGCGGGAGACGGCCCGACGACTGGATACGACACAGCCGGCCATTTCTCAGTACAAGAACAAACTGAGAGGCAGAAAAGTCAGAAAGATAGAGGAATCAAAATCGGTCCGGAAAAAGGTCGAGGCTATGATCGAGGATATCGCCAAGCAGCGCATCGACAAGGAAGACTATGACGAACGCTTCTGCGAGATATGTGAGGCTGCGAGGAAAGAGTCATTGATCGAGAAAAGATTCACCTGCGAATTCTAATCACTTTTCCAGCTACCGATCAGTGTAATCAGTCCTGCTATCGGGGCAAAGATTATGGTCCTGAAGAAGAGCAACACACCAGGTACCATCAATATTGTTAGGAAAATGTAAAGATCGAGCATCGAGGCCACACCCTTTGACTCGAGCATCTCGTCCATCATCATCTCCCTCGTATTGATCGCAGTCTCTTTAGTCTGTTCACTGGTCCTGTTTCTCAAGTCATCCAGAACCTGCTCCCGTTCTTCCTCGGAGAGTTGCTCGAGGTTTTCTTGATACGACTGCGGTAGCTGCTGGACAAGTTCCTCGTCGCTAAGAGACGATGTATTGATCGACTCGGGATTCACTACTGTCGACGCCATCTCCTGGGTCGCATTAGCGTAGTCGGACTTATAGACCTCCAGATTTGATCCGACCTGAAGGAAGACGCCAAAGGTAAGTAAAATCGTCACAATCAGAAATATCTGTCCGAAGGCTTTCGATCCGGAGCGGAAATTGGCCATCTTTTCCAGTTCTTTTGGATAGGCTTCCCCCAGGGTTGTTGACATAAAACCACCGGCAACGAGACCAATGGCCAGGAAAAGCACGGCAGGAGTAACACCAAGAAGTAGAAAGGACAAAACTGCTGGGATCCCCGTCGAGATCAGAGCTAACTTTCTGTCCTCGTTTTCTCTCATCCCGTAAAGAACTAGGACAGCAAAACCGATGGCCAAGGGTATAAAGGGCAAGAGGAAAGTGAACAACTCGGTAAAAATCGAGATCACAGCCGACTGAAATCCAGCCGAAGCCGAATATTCCATAAAGATTACAGGCAGATGGGAAGAAAAGGAGAACGCATTTTTTGTAGAGATAGAGAGATAACGGAAGAGGAATAAACTGAAAGTTAAAAATAGAATAGATACTGTGGAGTAAGCTACTTTTACTTTCTTCATTTCTTCTTACCTTTGTACTTGTACTTTCCTTTCTTCTTTTTCTTGTTGTCCCGATTAAGCCTGGACTTTATCTTATCCACTGCCTTCATCGCCTTCGATCTCAATTCGTTTTCTTTGCCTGATTTCTCGTATCCTTTCTTGGGGTGATAGCCGCTTGGCGAAGGCATGAAAATATAGAGACCGACACCGATGACAAGGATTAGTACGATCCCGATTCCTATCAACAGAAGGTTGGGTCCGCTTTCTTCCTCTATCTTTTTGATATCTTCCTCAAGCTCGGACTGTAGCTGCCTGGCCGACTGCAACTTCTCGTTTGCAGTGACATAATCGCCGTCTTTGATGGCCTGCTCGACTTCCCGGATCGTCTTGTTTAGGTCATCGACCTTTCCATCCACCGACGATGTGTCTGCGTCGCTGTTTTTGAGATTGAGATATTCGATTTCAAGCTCGGTCCAGTTCGACCTGACTCGATCAAAGCTCTCGTTTATCTCCTCCCTGCCTTCTTCCGTCGGCAGGACCCACAGTTCACCGTCCATTTCCTCTGATACATCGGAGCTGTTTACCAGGTAAGTTATTGGATAACTGGCCACGGTTGAAACGTTGTCTGCCTCGAAATCTATTTCGTATTCATCATCATCTCCTTCGTCCAGGTCCATGCTCACCGGTGATACATCGTACCAGGCCTCGGGAGCATCGGTTTCTAAATGTAATCTTAAGTCCTCGACATCGCGGTCGCCTGTGTTTTTGACGAAGAGCTTGTTCTGGGCGGAACCGCCCTGAGTAACGTTTATTGCTTCTTCCTCTATCTCCAAGGAGATACCAAAGCTGCCACAGACGTTGGAATCTATGCAACGCTGCGTGTTCGTGCAATTGTCGACGTCGGAGGTTCTGGTCTGGTACATCTCGTCGTCGTCACAGGCCCCGTCTCCACAGCCCTCATCGCTCCAGTCCGTGTAGTCACAGGTCGTCTCGGACTGCTGCTCGGACGTTTCCTCACTTTCCTCGGCGGTATTGGTAACGTTTACCTCGATAATTGGATCGTTGAACCGGAGATCGTTCGTCTCGAAACGGATTTCACAGGATTCGTCCTCGGTCACGTTTTCCGCGTCGAACTCCCACCAGATCTGACAGGAAGAGTTGCCCGAAATCAGGGGGCTCTCTATAGTCTCGTAGGAATAAGAAGTTCCACCACCTTCGCAGTTTCCATCCGACGTAATATCATCTAGACAGTTAGTGTAGTCAGTGTCGGTATCATCGAGGCTTATATCGGCCGTTGCATCCAGAGGGCCGTGATTTGTGACGGTTACGTTGATTACTTCGTTTTCTTCGTCGTCGTCCATCTCCAGGGTGTCGTCGGAGATGACCTCGAACTCGAGGCCGGTGTTATTGACGAGAAGATGTTCGTAATATCCTTCTCCCGGGAGAGAAACATCATTTATATCGTAGGTCGTGTTGTAGTAAAGTTCATAGTAGCCACCGGGAATGCCGTTGTCTCCGTGACTGTCGACGGGAACCTCTGTCACAGGCCGGTAGACTTTTTCTGTGTTATCCCAGATTCCATCTGTATGGTTATAGATGTTGTCTAAGTCCACGCGGTAGCTGGTGTTCTTTTCAGTCATCCAGGCGGAAAAGTTGTCGTGGTGCAAATCGTCTTTGATTCTGGTTCCATTGATATAGGAAACATTGATCAGGGGCGTCACATTGACGTCCTCAGATACGTTGTTAATATCGTCTCCGTCGCCGGTATCTATCTGATAGGGATCAACAGTCAGTTCATCGGTAAGGTTCAGCTTGAGGTCGACTGTGAAGACCTCTGGGCTGGCCACGTTCGTTTCGTTGGTTGTATTGAAGACAAGTTGTCCACTGTAAATACCAGCATCATTATCCGTTTGCTCTGTGTTGATTGTCGCCTCCACTTGAACAGTCTCGTTGTCCCCGGGCTGGATTGGCTCCGTGGGCCAATCAACACTCAGGCTCATGTTGCTGTCGTAATCGTAAACAAGATACGAAGAAGATGAAGAGTTGTTCCAGGTCAGATTGTATTTGCCTGGATTTTCTATTGTCAGGCCTGTTGAAACGGTATCGTTAAATCCTATGTTGTAGTCGTCGAACCAGTGAGCCAAGGAGCCAGAATCGTCGCCCTCAATCACCATACGGGACGAGTTGTAGAGCTCGACGGTTTGATCTCCTGTGCTGTTAGTATTGCCGCAGATATCCGTTACCTCTACCTTCCATTTCAGTGTCCCGCCGGCAGGGCAGAGATTTGAGGACGTGTTGTTCACCCAGGCTTCCGTCGGTTCGCTATCCCAATTATCGGAAACGTTTGTCCAATCGCCTGTACAGTTGTCCAGGTAAAACGTGTAGTTCTCGAGTCCTTTGTTGTCCGTCCACTCCGAACTGAACTCAATCGTTTCGCCGGCTATCTCACTTGTATTCGTAGAAAGGTTGTAGAACTTGGGACCTTCGGAATCAGGAACTACCTCAAAACAGTAAGTATCGTTGGCCATCGTATCGTTGAGATTTCCTTTCCTGTCGTTGGCATACTGCTTCCAGCAGATGGTCTCTCCTTCATGATCCAAGGTGTCGATCGTGTAGTTGTACCAGTCCGGCGTCGAATTGAAAGAGGACGAATCCAAATCAGTCATGCTGCCGGATGCATTATGATATAGTGTGCCGGTGTCCAGATCAAAGTACGTGGTGTTCCAGAAGACGGAAACGTTTACTTCCGTTCCTTCCGTCACGTTGTCCCCGGCATCGTCACTCGCGTTTAGATAATACGGTGCCACCTCCTCGACATTCATGCTTCCTGGTAGAGAAGACGGTGAGGAAGAGTTGTAGTAGAGATCCGAACTGTTGGTTATATTACAAGAAACATCATATTCTCCTGGCTCCGACCAGCTGTAGCTCATACTTGCCCAACCACTGGAATTGGTCGTTTCAGTACCTACCGGACTCCCATTGCTCCAAAACTTGACCTCGTAGCCTTCGAGTGCTTCGCTAGCATTTGAATCGATGACCTGGCAGTAGAGATCCTTCTCAACGTCTTCGCCTGTGGTCCCGGAGAGATCGCTCTGATTGAGCTCCGACCATCCGTACTGGTAGATTTTGATAGTCATGTTTTCGCCGACGTCCCTGTATTCAGTTGTGTTTGTTATATTTGCAGTATAGATTTTCTCACCGAGCTCTCCACCGGGCATCGTGTAGTTTATACCGGCTATATCCTTTTTTTCATCTTTTTCACTGGCACCTGTAAGATTCGAACCTATGTAACTTCCATCGGGATCGTAAAAGGATACGTTTATCCCGGAAACCGTGGTATCGTTGTCGTCCTTGACCTTGGCCTCGAAAGGAACTTCGTCGCCTTCGTGATGAATGCTGTTTCTATCCGGGCTGGGTATACGAACAATGGAAAGATTGCCGAAAAGGGTGAAGTTCTTTTCCGTATAGTTGTAGGTCTGGCTTCCGTTATCCACGGTCGAGGTCACATTGATCGCGAGGTAATGGCTACCGAGAGGCCACGATGAACTTGTATTTATGGTGTAGTTGGTCCATGTGCTGTTAAAGGTCTCGTTAAACAGATCGGAGGAATCAACAGGATGGCTTGAGTTATGAACGTAATTTTCTGTATCAAGGGTTACAACCGAGACGTTGACAGTCTCGTTCCAGTCGGCATAAGCCCGGAAAGAGTCGCCCCGATAGATCCTGCTGGTATTGTTAAAGCCCAGTTCCGTAGTAGGATGAACAGCGTTTACAACCGAGAAGAGGCTTAAAATCAGGGTTAGCGTGAATATAGCCGTAAATATGTCCTTCTTACAATCCATGGATAAAACCTTTCGATATTATTATATAATATACTAGAAGGTTATTTAAAACTATTAGAGATAAATCGATAGCAAGAGGGGCTCGGGAGCCATTTGCCACTTTTAAGTAAAATCAACAAGTAGAAAAGGATAAATTTAAAAAGGAGTATATATAAAGGGTATAAGTGGAGGTGAAAATACATGACAAGGTATTTCGAGATGATCGAAGGCGGGGAAAAGCATGTATTCACAGGTAAGACACCGAGACAGGCCGCTCTGAAGGCTGCCACCCGATTTGGTAAGAAGGGCCGAGCCACAAAGAAGATTGAGCTCAGAGAAAGAGGCCGAAGAAACAAGGACGGAACCTACTCCTTACACCAGTACAAGGTAGGATTCGAAGTCAAGAAAGCACCGTCCGACGCACCTAATTGGCTAGGCGACAAGGTCAAAGAACCAATCGTCAAGAAGATCGGTGTCAAGCGCGTTGACAAGATCCCAAAGGCTTGAACGGGGGTTGATTAAGACCCTTCCTTTTTCTTTTATTTATTCGCGGCAACTAGTCGTGTCTATTCCTTAAGTCTGTAACAGGTCTTTGTTCCCGGGAACCCGAGAACTTCTATCTTTTCAACTTCGCCTTCCTCAACCATCTCTTCGTAGACACTGATCACTTCTTCCTCATCGCTGAACCCGTCTTCCCCGTTTTCGCGCTCCTGCTTCCTAACCATCGTTGCCAGAACATCGGAAGGAACGTAGGTACCGTCTTTCACTTTCATATCTTTCCGGACCTCGTTAAAGGCCTGGAAATACTTTTCATAACTCATGAATATCACAGTCCTAATTGAAGAGAAAAAAATATAAATATCTCGAGAAATCGGACCAGAAACCGTTTTTATAGCTAGATGAACATTGGTTAAACATGGAGTTTCTACAGGCCGCGATAATAGGCTTTCTGCAGGGGATTTTCGAGTGGCTGCCCGTCAGCAGCGAAGGAGTCGTGACGCTGGCGATGACCAACATATTCGGTGAGTCGGCTCTGGCCTCGGTCAACGTGGCCATCTGGCTTCACTTGGGGACGCTGTTCGCCGCTCTTCTCTACTTCCGCGACGACTTCAAACAGATAGTTCTCGGTCTTCCCGACTACTTCACTCGAAGTAAATACCAGGACAGTGAAGAAAGAAAACTGATCTCGTTTCTGATCGTAACGACCCTGATAACCGGGATAATCGGTGGAGTCATCTACCTCTACGGGCTGCAGGAAATTGCCCAGTATCCGAAACTTTTCACCGGCCTGATGGGACTAGCACTGTTGGGAACCGGATTGCTCCGCTTCTACAGCGGCGGGGAAAGAAGTTCCAAAACACTCGGCCATAAAGATTCGATTCTAACCGGGATAATGCAGTCACTGAGCGTCTTGCCCGGCGTCTCCCGCTCCGGCTCGACCGTCTTCGCCCTGTTCTATAGAAAGTTCGAAGCGAAAGAGGCCTTCCGTCTGTCTTTCTTGTTGAGCGTACCAGCAGTATTGATCGCCAACATCGGTATCCAGCTCTTTTCCGAAATCCAGATAAGCACCGGGCTTGTTTTTGCAGCGCTGGTCTCTTTCCTTGTTGGATACTTCACGATAGACCTAATACTGAAGATAGCCGAACGGACAGAAGTAGCCTACCTGTGCTTCGCCCTAGCGATACTGACCTTCCTTTCACTTCTCATTTGACCAAAAACAATAAAAACAAGTAAAATAACTCTAAATCATGCACCCCCATTTAGAGATTAGGGCTGCTCTCTCTTCTGACAAACCAATTGACAGGGAATACTGGAGACATATCGACGGAATCTTCGAAGAGTATCTAGATGAAGTCGCAGAAAAACTGGATCCACATCACTTGAAAGAAATGGAAAAAACCCTTGAAGAGGATGTCTACATCTCCCTTAAAAACGACAACTCTGTCGAGATATGCGGTGATGGTATTGGAACATATTTTCCTTGTCAGAAAGAATACAAACACGGAAAAGAGCCTGAAAGGATAACTGAACTTGAGATATGTTGAAGAATGGCGCCCTCGGGGGGATTTGAACCCCCGACTCCCAGCTTTCTCCAGAACATAGTTTTGATGAAACTTTTTTCCAAAAGTTTCTTAGGAGGCTGGTGCTCTGTCCAGACTGAGCTACGAGAGCCTGTATGATTGTAGAAATCGAATCTTATATAAATTATTGCCTTCGATGCTTCTCTTCCAGTTCCTTGAACTTGCGCCACGCACCATAGTAAAGGTGCCGCATTTCGTCTCCCGAGATTCGGCTCATCTTCTCCCTTGTCTTCTTGAGGGAATCCTTGAGCAGCTCCTCGTCCACCTTGCCCTCCCTCTCCAGCTCTCTCTTCAGGGAACGGTAGGTGTGGCTCAGCGAGGCAAGCTTGACCTCTTCTTCCGAGAGTTCTTCCTGCTTGTAGTTTTTCCAGAAGGTCAGAAACTCATTGCCCAGTGCTTCCGCATTGGAGACCACGGACTGGATACGGCTTACAGCAAGAAAGGAAACGATACAGATTACAGAAATCGTAGTTCCGCCAGCCACCTGGAAAACAAGGCCTGTCATCTCCATATTATCTAATTTAATTTGCCCCGACAGATATTAATATATTTGGCCTAGAATTCTCAAGTTAAATGCTTGAAATATTTAAAGGAGGGAAGTGGAGTTATTTCCCTTCTCGAGAGACAAAACCGACAAAGGAGAAGAGAATCACGGCGATTAAACCGACAATTCCTACCAACGGATTCTGAAGGAAACGTCCTGTCGGTGTTGTCGGAACTGTCTGTTCCACAGTACAGTCCCTTTCCTCGGTAAACTCTTCGCATTCATAACCGGTATCTTCGCTGCAGCGATAGTTGTATCGGATCTGTGTTCCGTTGATGCAAGGTTCCCACGGCTGTGGTGGTGGACAGGTAGGACACTCTTCTTCAACTTGCCCTTCTTCCTGAGTTTCCTCTTGACAGGATCTTGTCTCGGCGGGCTCTAGGTCGTCGTAGTCGTAGCAGCTGACAGTCTTCTCACAGTCTCTGGTTCGGGTTCCGTCCACGCACTCGCTCCACTCGGTACAGTTCCAGTCTTCTTCCTGACATATTGTGGTGGATCCTCCACCGCCAGTGGTCTCTTCATTTTCCTCGAAGGTTATGAACTCCGTGAAATGTTTGGTCCAGACGGTCAGATCTCCAGAACTATAGTTGTTGTAGTAACAGTCTTCATAGACCATGCTGTCTGCCCAGGTCTGATTGCCCTCGTACTCACACTCATCGGTTATCCTGTGGAACTCGTCTCCATCGTAAGAGTAACCAACATCCTTCCCTGCTTCTCCTGAGAACACGATCTTAACAGCTTTGCTAAGATCCAGCTTGACGCCCGGATACCCAACTTCAATCACTTCTCCCACGTCCGTACTGTACCCGGACCTGGAAGGAGTTGCCGTTGCCGAAGGCCTTACTCTAGGAGGGGCCATAGATCCGTTCCACCCAGGGTCATCGGAGCTTATGGTCAGTCCCGCCGGGACTGTAACATTCCCAATTTCTCCTACGGATTCAGATATGTTTTCAGTAACCTCTATCTTCTTTGTTCCGTTAACATCCTCAGACACGATAAGTTCGCTGTCAATATACCAGGGCGAATAACTGACATTTCCAATATAATCTTCTCCTTCGACTGGCTCCGACGCATTCCCCCAGTAGTTGTAGGTGGCGTCAAGGGTATCAGCTTCCGCAGGTGTAAATCCAGACTGGTCGTAGAGCTTGCGAGCTACACCGTTCAAAAGCTGATTTTCAGCGACTTGATGATCTACTCCAAGAACCTCATAACCTCCTACAAAGATAGAGGTTGGACCAGCCCATGGGTCGTCTGCTGATTCGGTTGCCTGGATTCCTTTGATTATATTGCCTTTGATTGTGAATCCTTTGGGTCCGTAACGGTACCCGCTGTCATTTTTACCCTCGAAAAGAGCTATACCGTGTGCACCTTTTGCATCCTCACTACCAAGGCTTGTAATATTGTTGTTCAAAACAGCGGTGTCTACGACATTCTGAGAGAACTCTATGCCGTAAATCACATCATTCTCCGAATCAGCTGAGATATCCTGGATCACATTGTCTTCAACCACTGCTGAAAGATTTTCAGTTTCGCTCTGACTCACCAAGGAAATTCCAACTGCACGGTTATCTGCTGGACTGATTTTATCGATGGTATTTCCAACAATCTGCGTGCCGGTTGAATCTTGCTCTACAAGTATTCCATGTGACTCTTCTGAGGCACCATCGCCTATGTTGGTGATATGGTTGTTCTTGATCGTAGTATTGGATGGTGCTTGCTCAAACTCTCCAACGAAAATACCCCTTCGATCGGCTCCTTGCAAAGTGAATCCTTCAACCGTAACACCTGAAGCATCAGGCTGGATCGTAATGACGTTGGTGTTTCCATCAGGTGCTTCGATTGTCGTCTCCTCAGGACCAGCAACACTCTTCAGAGTGAGGTCTCCAATATCAATGTTGACTGACTCCTCGAAAGTTCCTGGTTCGACTTCTACAGTTGCACCTTCAGCTGCAACATCGACAGCATCCTGAATCGTTCCCGAATCATCAGTCCTCAGTGGCGTCATCCTCTCATTAACATACCATGGAGCATAGTCCACTTGTTCTGAAATCAGGTTTTCGAAGTCTGGGCTTGTTGCGCCCCAGTAGTTGTATTTTGCGTCAATCGGGCCATTCGAGATGCCGTTCTCTGGATCAACTATAACGCCGTTGTCATCAGCATCAAAGCTATTCTGCGAAATATTTGTATTAGTTACATCTCCTGTGACAACCACACTATTGGCTACGCTTGTGAACTCGTTCTGACTGACCTCGGCATTAGCCGCGATGTTTGATTCTGAATCTGACTGAGGACTAAAGTAAACAGCAACTCCTGGATTATCCGAATCATTGGACGCAATACTCTCAAACTTGTTGTTTGTGATTGTCGCGGCGTGGCTGTCGATATTATCCAACTCCTGGCTTGCGAGATCCTCAAGGGAGACGCCTGTACCTCTAACGTTTCCAGAGTCTCCTAAACTGGTGAAGTTGTTGTTCGAGATTTCTATACTTTCGACCCTATTATCGTAATCTCCGTAGCCCCAGGCGTTAATCCCGACTTCTAAATCCTTAAAGTGGTTATTTTTTACCACATATTCGGTTGCATCAACCTCTGATTGTCCTTCTCGTGCTGTAAGACCAGTGGTAGAAGCTGAATCACCGGTTACAGTAAATCCATTGACTTCAACAGTACCTCCATCTACATTGTTGGTCTGGAACTGCAGAGCCACTCCCTCTCCACTAGCATCAATTGTCGTCTGCTCAGCTTCATCAACTGCCTGAAGTGTTAACGCCTTGTCGATCGTTACTGACTCCTCATAGGTACCTGGAGCGACTTCGATCTTATCGCCATCTGTAGCGTTATTAACTGCTTCCTGGATACTGTTGAATACATTACTCCCGTCAGCATCGACCCGTATATTTCTAAATTGATCACATGCCTCGGAAGTACACCACGGAGAAAAACTAACATTATCACTTACCGCGTCTCCTGCACCTGCACCAGCTCCCGAAGGACCTGTCCCGTCGTCCCACCAGTTGTAGGTGGCGTCAAATGTGTTATCGTCCTCGTTCTTTACACCTACTTCGTTTCCGGTTATGTTGTTATAAGAAGCGTGCATCCCATCCTTGACAAAATTCTGCACCCAGATACCACGCGTGTTGTCTTTAATATCATTGCCTTCGATTACTAGACCTTTTACCGCCTCAGTAGCGTAAACGTCATCAGATTGGCCAACCTGTATGCCTACATAGTTACTATCAATTTTGTTATTTACAATCTCACCATTTGTGGCTGCAAAAGCACTCGCTCCGAGGTAGAGACTTGACATTTTATTATTTTCAACGTAAACATTCCCATCTATTTCAGGATACTCGTCATAGTTATTAATGAACCATGCTGTCCAGCTAACAACTGCGTAGTGGTTGATGAGGTTCTTTTCGTCTTTGAGGACGCTTTCCTCTAACTCATCGACGCTTCCAACAAACTCGTTGTCCCTGACTTGTAAGTTGTTACCGTGATACAACTGGACACCGTAACCAATGTGATTTTCTGCGTCTGAATCTTTCGTACTTCCAGACTCCTCGTTGGTTCCGGTAAGATTAATGACCGGAATCTCAAACAAGTTACCTTCAACTGTCAGATCGTGGTTGTTCTTCTTGTCTGCGGAGACGCCGCCTTTGTAATCTGTCACATTGTTCTTGTTGAACTCGATGTTAGTGGTGTTATTTGCACTAATGTAAAGGGCTATACTGTCTTCAGTACCTTCAAAGCTGTTGGACTTGACGTCCAGGGCGTTTTCCCTTGATGTCTCCAGGTTATCCGCTTCTTCAATGAGGCTCATATAAATTCCTGCTTTTTCATTTTGCTGGAGCTTGTTCCTCGAAATGTCCACGTTCTGCGGTGTACCTGCGTCCCGAGTTGTTCCTCCAGTTTCTTCAGCACTGAACCAAACTCCTCTAGTGTTTGATTTGATCGTGTTGTGATTCACATCAAGGTCCTTTACCGTTCCCTGGTAGTACTCGTGATCTTCCTTTGTATCATCATTGTCTGTATCTACGGGTTCGTTCTCCATCACGTTGGTGACTACTATGCCTGCGTCGGTGTTCTCTATCAGATTATTTGCTACTACAACATTTTCCGTGTTGTCATCTGCTCCATTGTATGTCCAGGGATGACTAGCATTCCAAGGATTAGATACCTTGATTCCTGCCTCATCATCGGTCTTAATCTGGTTATGAGTCACGCTAACATCGCTAGCCCTGGCGGCAACTACTTCGGAGCCACCTTCTCCTCGAGTACTTTCCAAATTAAATCCTGTTAGTTCCGAACCTGTTCCTTGCATATCAACAGCAGGATACCAGTCTGAATCAGGTTCATGGCTTATTATCGCTCCTTGTGGATCAAGAGAAACTAATTCAACGTTGTCTCCCCTTAAAGAAACAAAACCGTCTTCTAAATCACTGCTGGCTCCCGTGTACTCCAACGTGACTCCGGATTCCACGTGAATCGTTACATCGTCAGACGACACCATGATGTCTTCTCCGTCGAACGTGTAAGTCTTCTCGTCTTGATCATCTGTTGTAATTTTGTAGGATTCTCCTTCAGTCCATGTATCTGGGAAGTCACTTGTGCTACTTATTGTATTATCATAAGTGTCGGGCTGATCTACAGTGTATCCCTCGAGGTCGGCTCCTACCTCATTCGCCATACCTGCCCCCGTTATCATAGTAAAAGTAAAGGAAAAAGCAACGAAAACTATCAAGAATTGCAAGAATTTAGAAGAGAAGAGTTTGTTCGGGCCGGTTGGACTTTTTGTATTTTTTGTTTTTGTCATTAATTTTCACCTTTTTTGGTCTAATTTTGTTTCTATTTTTGATTTTGTTTTTTCAGAGAATACAGAGGGATCTGGGCGAGAAGAATTCGGTGTAACACACCCCAAAGGTTCAAAATTTGGTGTAAAGTTCAAATGCCCATGCCCCCAAACATGGTTTCAGATTATGTAGTGAAAATCAATACGTGTCGAACGCTGTAGGACACACTATAACACTTAAGATATTTAAATCTTACGTAGCGGACCTGTAGAGTAAAAATATCGGGGATATAGAAATCGATAGCCTATACCCCACAGTAAGCGAAAGGTTTTCTCTCTATCACGAACTTATTCCGGTAGGAGCGGCTTGTCGATGATATGGATAACACCGTTGCTGCAGTCGATGTCCGTTTTGATGATCTTGGCATCGTTGACCTTGACGCCGTCTTTTGTGTCGATATCTATCATCTTGCCAAGAAATGTCTCAAGCGAATCCTTCTTGATCACATCTTTAGCCATCATCTTGCCCCGAATCACGTGATACTTGAGCACGTTGCCCAGTTTCCGTTTGTCCTTGAGTAGAGCTTCCAGGTCTTTCTCGGGAACCTGGCGGAAAGCCTTGTTGTTCGGCGCAAATATGGTGTACGGTCCTCCCACACTCAGGACATCCCCCAATCCTGCCTTATCTATCGCCTTATAGAGAGTACTCAGTGACCTTTTGTGTTGGATTGTCTCGGCCACGTTCCTCATCTTCTTCTTCAATAATGCACACATTTTCATTCACCTCCTTTTCTGTAGACGATCCCTTTCTTCTTCCTCAGCTCGTTATTTATCTTCAGGATCTCGTTTGCGATGATCAACACTGCTGGTACCACTAATAACAGTACAAACCCGTAACTTGTCTTCGCCCAGCCCAGGACGTAGCCCAGGTAGGGTAATGTAACGAACATCCTCCCGACAACCTTCTCCTCGGAGACCCACATCGGATCCGGGTCCTCATTGGCATCCCCCTTGGTTCTGAACTCGTAGGTTCCGCTGTTCTCTCTGGCCTCTACGATGCGATGTGTGGTCAGCTCGAGCTGATCCTCGGTCTCCCGGGTCTTGAAGGTGATCACGTCATCCGGACCCAACTTGCTGGAGTCGATGGAGCGGACGAAGATGATCGAGCCGGTTTTTATCGCCGGTTCCATCGAACCGGATCGGACCACGTAACTATCCGAAAGTCCCACTACCTCCGGAAAAACAAAGATAACAAACGGTGCTAATATGATTCCGGCGACCAGCCAGGAGAGTGTAGAGCGTGAAATCATAAGGTCACCTCCTATTGAGAGTCGTAGTTCTTCAGGACCGCTACAACCTCCGTCACGACCCTATCTCCTTGATAGTCGTTTCCGGCCATCTCGTTAAATTTGATCTGCATCGTCAACGTCTGGACACCAGAAAACGGTGCCGTCAGATTGTCCAGTGCGGCCTCGTTATCCACCCGGCTCAGGTCGTCGAGATCGATCCAGCTGTTGTTGTTCGTGTCGACGAAATCCGTGCCCGGTGCAAGGTTGAACGTGATAGAATCGTAGGACATATCCATCACTTCCAGATAGCTTGCCATTCCCTCGGCCCCGCAGAGAGTATCCGAATCGCTGTTGTTCCCTGTTTCACAACCCGGATCCAATTCTTCGTTACGGAAAAAGAGCTGGATGACGTCGCCTCTGTCCGTCCCTGCCTCAGAGAGCGTCAGGCTCGATGTTGTCCGGTCGCCTGGAACCATGTTCTCCATAGTCCAGGTCGCGTTGACCCCGTTTACATGGAACTCGTCCGAGTCGCTAAGACGTAAATCAGTGATCGTTTCGTTGGTCTGGTCGTCTTGGGTCGAGTTTTCCTCGGCTATGGAACCACCTGAGTTCCCGCCCCCGGATGAAGAGGTCTGGTTTTCCTCGGTCTGATTGCCCCCGCTTTGATTGTATTCGGTCTGGTTGTCGGTCACATTTTCTCCTCCGTCCTCTGTCTGATTGTCGGTTATGTTTTCCTCTTCGAGAATTATCTCATCATCGAGACAGAAGTCGAAGAGAATATGGCTCAAGGCCGGTGAACCTTGACCTTCCAGGCTATCGCTGGTAACGGTAAAGGTGTACTCACAGGTGCAGTTGTCCCATGACTCGATCTCGTAGAGTAAAATTGTGAAAAGTCCGGAGGACTCTGTACCCATATCTCCTTCACCGCTCAGAGTTACATTACCGGCAAGCTGACCTGCCTTGGTTTTGACAAAAACCGTCTCGCTGCAGTTCTCTACCCTGACTTGGAAGACATCACTCTCCCTCACTCCGTCCTCACCGAGCCCGGGTTCCGCGTCCTCAAACTTTACCGTGTGCGGACTGTCATTCTCAACGACATAACTTACGTCATACATTGTACCGTTGCTCGTCCGAAGGGAAGTATAGTTATTGTAAGGAGCAAGAACGATTCCACAGTCACCGCAGGCAATGCTATCACTCCACTCTCCGGCACCGATGATGTTTCCTGTCATCATCTCACGGTCAGAAAAGTAGGATTGCGTCCAGCTTCCGGCTGCTCCGATCACACCAAGCATAAGCACGGCTAACAGTAGTGCATAAAGTCCTTTTGATACGCCCTTTTTTGTAAACATTTTTTCACCCTTTGAACAGTAAAAAAGATATAAGGGGGGTTGAACCCCCGTTAATCGTGGTTTATTCATCGTTGGTCACCCATGGATTGGCAGGAGCCTCGTTGTTCCTGATCTGTTCGGTGTAGAACTCCATGTCGAACTTGACACTGTCCGTCTGGATTTCGTTACCGACTTCACCAGGGATCCACCACTCGAAGCCAATGCAGTAGGTCGTCGAGTTGACGAACTCCGTTATTGACTCATCGTCGAGTGGCGTCGAGTCGAGCTGCATACCATCCTCTAGGTTGGCCATGACTTCAGCTAGGTAGCCTTCATCGATCACAACTTCGGAAATTCCAAGAGCTCCGATTATCTCATCGAACGCATCCTGAATTCCAGAAGCATTATCGACATCGTAGTAGGCACCTCCACCGCCGACGGCAGCTATCTGCTCCAGGTTTGTCTGACCTTGACCTGAAACATCGACACCGATCGTGAAGAACCGGGTCACATATCCGTCATCGTAGGCAGCTTGGGCCGCAGCAACGGGATCATCACCCGTTGTGTCCTCGCCGTTGCTCAGAAGAACAACGATCTTCTCGTCGTTGCCACAAGCCTCAAGATCGGAGGCAGCAGCATCGATACCGCCAGACATGTCGGTCCATCCACTTGCAGACAAGCCATCGATACCGTTCTTGAGGGCATCGGCATCGTCTGTCAGAGAAACGACCGTTCCAGCAGTTGTGTTGAAGTACTCGAGAGACATCTCGTGCGGAGAAGTATCATTTGTCTCGCCTTCTAGACCAGCTATGTAGTCAACCAAACCCTTGGCAGCCAACTTAGTCTCATCCAGCTTATCACCATCCATCGAGCCGGAAGTGTCCAGGACAAGTTCTATGCAGACGGGCTGCTCCAGGGCTTCCTCATCCAGCATGTTGTCACAGTCCTCGTCGTACCAGAGAGTGACATTGGTGTTATAACCAAGTTCACCGTTGAACGGGTAGTCAGGACCCTTGGGATTGGGATTTGCATCCGTCTCCTGTGTTTCCGGTTCGGACTTGCCGTTCTCGGCATCCATAGTCATCTCACCTCTCATCCAGACCCAGGCCGGGTTGTCGAAGATGTGGAAACTGATGGTTGCCTCACCTTCGTCGCCTGGCTTTACATCGAAAAGCTCGAATATCGGACCAGGATTGTCAGTTAGCGGTTGGGTTTCAATTAGCTCACCGTTATAGGATTCGTTCCAGTCGATCTTTAGATCCAGCTCACCGGCCGCAAAGACGTTACCTGTGCTGGCTTCCGTGTCGCTGAAGTAAGCCAGTGTACCGGCAACAGCGACGAGACCGACCATCCCAATAACCATTAGAGAAGCTAAAATTTTCGTTTTCATATTATCACCCCCTTTAAGGTCGATAAAATGGATTTAGAAACAGGAAATAACTCCAGGTGTCTGAATAAGTGGATAGAAGAATCTAGTTGGATAAAGGACACCTCCAAATCAGATAAAAGTTCTCTAAAGAGATACATAACTCTCAAGCCTCCAAATCCTAAGAAATGTAGTAAAGAACTGTAGTATAGTTGAAAGTAACTACAGATACTATAGTCTTTCTTCTATTTATATTTAACACTCTTAAAATACGTCGTTTGTTATATAAGGAGTTCTAAAATTGCTATAGATTAAAAAGAAATAGCTGAGCAGCCTATTTAAACAGCACGTCCAAGAGCTCTAAATCTTCTTCGTCCATATCCGAAGGAGTCGAAAGTTCCCAGAGACTGCCGGCAAAAGATCGGTATCCCGATATCTCTAAGCCCGAGGGTTCAACCACTGACATTCTGTAAACATCGTTTTGAGAAATCGAGTCCTTGATCGGCTCTTTGCTCTCTAGATTTTCTTCGCTAGGGTAATCGATCTGACAAGAAACTACGTAAATCAGGCTATCGCCCTTAACGCCGCCCTCTCCCACTCTGTTTACCTTGATCTCCAATCCTTCGTCTCGGACGACCGTCTCCGGATCCATGTCTCTCAGTTCCTCGTAAGATATCTGGCCTGCTTTACCCAGCATCTCATAAGGGATGGATCTCTCGTCCCACTTGGACTTACTCCCCTCGATTTCTTTTCTCAGGACATCTATACTGTCCTGGATATCGTCAGAGAGATAGTCGTAGAGATCACGGGACGTCTTGGTAAAAAATTCAAGCTTTGGCGACCTGTCCTTTGACCTGGCAAAGCCATTGAGTTCACTGTGAAGCTCGGAGACTTCGGGAAGGGTATTGCTGTAATGGCCCTCGATTTTTCCTGTTTCTGTGCATGGATCTTGTAAAAACCTAAAGTTCGAAAGACGTTTTTTGATCTCTTCTTCCATCTTAAAATCACCAAAAAGATGATTCTATCCAAAGCTTAAATATCTGACGTCAGAGGTAGGCCTCGATCTCTTTCCGGTTGGCTAGGGCCCGGACAAGTTCATCGCCGAGATCGGAGTCCTTGGTCAACTTGATCTGACCGTCCTTGCCGATCGTTGCCGTGAACAGATATTCGCCTTCCACGTAGATGTTGGCGTTCTGTCCGGAGAGGTTTTCATCGAACTGGAACGTGATGTAAGCTCCGGTTTCACCAACTTCGAAGCTGGTTTTATCTCCGGCGGTCTGAGTCTTCGGTTCGACGTCGATGTTGACACCGAGTTTGTTCTCTACCTTGTCGATCGTTTTACCGTTCTTACCGATCAATCTTGGGATCACTTCATTGTCGACCTTGACCAGAACCCGGTTCTTAGATGTGAACTCCACTTCGGGATTGGAATCGAAGTTCTTTATCTCGTCGACGATCCTCTCTTTGGCCAGCTTACTCATTCCCTGTTCCTCTTCTTCACCTGCTTCTATTGGCACTACAATGTTCTCTTCACCGTAGGTGTAGATCTCGTACTCCGCTTCGTCCGTCTCGAAGTCTCGGACCTCGACGATCGGTCGGGCCAGATCCTGCTCGGTCATGCCGCTCGGGACCTTGACCTTCAGACTCAAGGAGTAGACCTTGACGATACCGCCGGCCTCGATATGGATGATCGTGTCGAGAACGTGCGGGATCATACCCAGTTCTGTCCTACCGACGAATCGCTGCACGGCGTCTATCGGATCCGTGGCGTGGACGACACCGACCATACCGGTACCGGCCAGACGTAGATCTGCGAAGACCGAAAAGTCGTAGCTCTTCCGGATCTCGTCGTAGATCGTGTAGTCCGGTCTTACCAGCAGAAGAATGTCGGCTGAGTTGTCCATTCTGCCGTTCAGTTCTGTGAACTGTGTTATGTTGCCGGAGACGTTGAGGTCCCTCGGACTCTCGAGCGTCTTGACAATGTTGCCGTCGTCGGCGTAGAACTCGGCCAGAGCCTGGGCAAAGGTCGTCTTACCGCTGCCCGGGGCACCGGCGATCAGAATTCCTTCCGCCTTTTCGTCCAGACGTTTGCGCAACTTCTCACTGATCGAATAGTCGTCCAGCGATAGCTTGGCGATCGGCCGGACCGCGGTTATCTCGCGGGTCAGGCAGAAAGGAGGTTTTACAATTACGATTCTATAGTCCTTGTACTGGACAACTTCCGCGCCCTTCTTCGACATCTCCACTTCAGCGTCGTCCTCTCTGCGCGTCAGGTCCATGATGTTCTTGGAAAACTCCTCCATCTCCTTCTTGGTTATTTCTCTATCGTTGATGGTTTCAAGCTGGAAATTACCTGGCTTGCCTCGTTTCGCCTTCGGAACCGAACCTTCCTTGAGATGAACGCTCATCGTATTCTCGTCGAAGAACTTCTCGATCATCAGCTCTACTTTCTCCTCTTCCTGTTCGACGAGAACTACATCGATTCCCTCGGCTTCGGCCACCTTAGACTGAACTATGTCGCCCGTATAGAGCGTAGCATCGCAGTCCTGGGCGTGGTCCTTGATCAGCGAGTCGATCCGGCCGTTCTTGGCCAGGTTGATCTCCTCCTGCGTCGGACGTCTTCCGATATGGGAAATTTCAATATTTCTGTTCTCGGTAAGTTTTCTTAGATTTTTGATTTCCGACAGGCCTTCGAAGCCTATCTCCCGTCCGTTGTTTGCCTGAGCCTGTAGCTCGTCGACAACGGCCTCGGGTACAATGATTTCTACATTATCCAACTCGTCGCCCTCGATAAGCTCGGAGAGCTTGCCATCTATTAATATAGATGTATCTGGAATAATTCTGTTTTCGATTTTGTTTTGATTTTGATCTGTCATAATAAATCACCTAAATTTTCTAAATTTGTTTTTTGTATTTCTATTTGATTATCAGCAATCCTGTCTTGAGAAGGGGCCTTACCTATACCTTAAAGTTAACCTTTATAAGTGTTTCGACTGCGACGTTTTTATAGCGTTTTCGATAAGTATAAAACATGAACTGGTTAGAAGAGTGGTTCGACAAGGCAAAAAGAATCCTACTCGGACCAAAAGAGTTCTATCAGGATGTGGACCGACAGGAAGGGTTCGGCTATCCGATCAAGTTCGCAGTCACGTCAGCCGTTATCTCCGGATTCCTGATGTCCGTACTCTGGGCACTCTTTCCGGGAGCCATGAAGCTCTTCGGCGGTGGAATGCCCTTTGAAGCGGTCTACATGACGGTGACCTTCCTGGTACTATCGGGAATAGTTTCCGGGACCCTAGGACTGCTGATCAACTCGGGGGTAATCCACATCTTCGTTTACCTCCTAGGTGGCAGAGACTACCAGAAAACGACGGAAGCGATCTCCTACTCCTACGCGATCAGTGCCCTGGTTGGCTGGATCCCTGTGGTAAATTTCTTCGCAGGACTCTACGCGATCTACGTCCAGGCCCGGGGTCTCGAGGAGTTCCATGAGATGAGCTTTGCCAGAGCCTTGGCAGCAATACTCCTTCCGGTGGCGATCATCTTCGGATTGATCATTTTCGCAGTTGTGGCCTTCTTCTGGATGGGATCAATGGCGTCCGGGCAGATGCCGCTGCAGTAGAGTAGGGTTCAAACCCTTTATTTTTTCTAATATTCCAGGTCCTCTTTCTCGAGAGAAATAGCGTCGAGAAGTTCTGCCTGCCGGGGCGGTATGATGCTGTTTTCGTACTTGAACTCGCCGAGAACGACCGGCAGTCCTTCGAAACCTTTTTTGCATTCCAGTCCGCTGACGTCGAAATCCCCGTAGACGAATCCACCTGAAAGGATCTCGTCCTCGACGTAACCCGAGAGAACCTTATCGCCTCTGACCACCTGACCTCTCTCATCTATGTAACCCTCTACCGTCTGATCCTTCTGATTTAGATCCCCATCGATCCTGATCTCTTTCTGCAGTAGATTCCGACACTCCTGCCCGTCCTGGTAGACGTTTTCGGAAACCTCCAGGTCGTTCTGGACTATATCCTTATTTACTTTCTGCCTCAACTGGTTGAGCCTTTTTGTCTTAAGTCCTTCCTGAGAAACAGAACCACCGACTTCCTGGTCCCTTTGGTTGAGCACGCCCCTCACCTCGGTCCCGTCCTGCTTCAAGCCACGACGGATCTCCTGACAGTATTGCTCGACACGGTCCGCATAGATTCGACCGGACTGGTCCAGATTATGGTGCCTTTCGCGCGGACTGGAAAAACCACAGAAAGATCCGTCCGGACGTTTGCGAGGTTTTGGAGAGTAGGTGAATAAATCCACTTTGTCTAGGATGGACATGTTCATCTAATAGAACCAATAGAGCCAACTCTTTTATATGGACCAGTTCGACAGGTGTCTACTTTATGTCCACTACGTCGCCTATGGTCACTCCATCCCCACCGGAAGAACCGGAAAACTTTTTTCTCTCCACCTCTTCGTAGAGTTCCAATTCAAGCTCGTGCTCCAGTTTTTTGATCAAGTCTTTATTTGGCTTCAGGTCTCCGTGCTCTATTCTCTTCACTACAGAAGCCTTTTCCTTGAGCCGTTGCGCGAGGTCTTCTATCTTCCAGTCCTTCTTTTCTCGCGCACTCCGGACAACCTGTCCGTAGTCTTCGCGCAGAACCTTCTCCGTCTTTGTATCGAAATAGTCTTTGCTTTTGTTCCTTTTCTTCTTGACTTTGACCGGTTTCTCCTTCTTTATCTCGCCGAGAACTTCACCAAGATCGGAACAGTTGTCGCATACTTTCATCACAGCCCCGTCCACACGCGCCTTCATTTTGGCCGGAGCGGAGCCGCACATCTCACAGTCGATAACAATCACCTCGAGAATTTTTGATATCTTCCCCACAGACAATCATGGAAATCAGGACTTTAATTGTCCTATTTTAGAATGGTCTCGTCGGATTTAAATAGATTTCTCAGCTCAAATCTTAAATATTTTTCCCTCCAACTACTTGGTATGACAGATGAAGTGACAGGCGATTACTCCGACTTCTTTGATCGGATCGAGACGGTTCACGAAGAGCTTCAGAACTGGAACGAGGATTCACTAGAAAAGCACGTCAAGAACTATCCGGAAAACGTGGGCTCGATCCTACTGGCCAGACCTCTTACGGAATACGTGATGGAAAACGGCAAACAAGAGGCGGAAGAGGTCAAGAGAATGTGCAAGCAGGCGGTCGAGGATCTGGACCTTCGCGACGAATACTCAGAGGAAGTCCTGCAAGAGGGCTGGCAGAGGATAAAGGAGAATAGAAATCTTTACGTCGAAGAAAGGGTTCCTAGTGTGGACTACGAAGAGGTCAGGAGGACGAGAAAATTTGCTTCCGGTCTTTCGACGAAGAGAAGGGCAAGAAATATTTAAGGCATAAGAAGAAATAATTTACGAGGAGTTCGGCATGACTGGTGGACGTTTTATCCTCTGACGGAATGGATTCGACTTATTCTCGTAAATGCCAAAAACAGGAACCGAATAGCCTGACCTGTCCTCAGGTAAAAAATATAAAAGGTAAAATGAAACTTCTTAGAGCGAGTGATAGCCATGGAAAACTATGATCAGAAGAAGATAGAGGAGGAGATCAAGGAATACTGGAAGAAGAACGATATCCAGAGCAAGGCCGAGGAAAAGAACAAGGGAAAAGAAAAATACTTCTTTATCGACGGGCCGCCTTATATGAGCGGGCCGCCGCATGTCGGGCATATGCAGGGCAAGGTCCTGAAAGACGCGGTTCTCAGATTCAAGTGGATGCAGGGCTACGACGTCTGGAACCAGGCCGGTTTCGACACCCACGGCCTGCCGATCGAAGTGGCAACGGAAGAAGAGATGGGAGTCAAAAACAAGAACGAGATAGGCAAGAGCATTTCGGCCAAGAAATTCATCGAGACCTGCAAGGAGTTCGCGACCGAGGCCGAAGGGGTCTGGAAGGACGTGATGCAGGAACTCGGCGTCTGGCAGGACTTCGATAACCCATACCTGACCTACCAGAAAGACTATATAGAAAGCGTCTGGTGGCTTTTCAAACAGGTCCAGGACCAGGACCTGCTTTACCGGGCCAAAAAACCGATCCACTGGTGCCCGCGCTGCCAGACCTCACTCTCAGGATACGAGGTCACGGACGAATACAAGGAGATAGAGGACATCTCCATCTTCGTCAAGTTCCCGCTCCAGGACAGGGAGGAAAAGATCGTGATCTGGACGACGACACCCTGGACGATACCGGCCAATCTTGCCGTTATGGTTCATCCTGAGTTTGAGTACGCCCGCGTCAAGGTGGACGGGGAAGTACTGATCATGGCCAACCAGCTGGTCGGCAAGGTTATGGAAGAAGCGGGCTACGAAGAAGACGAATACGAGATAATCAATACTCTCTACGGGTCGGAGATACAGGGCAAGAAATACGTACATCCATATCTGGAGGAAATACCAGAACAGAGGCGAATGGACGAAGATGTAGCAGTCCATCGGATCCACACCTCCCGCGATCTGGTGACGCTGGAAGAGGGAACCGGCGCAGTCCATATCGCGCCGGGACACGGTGTCGAGGACTATCAACACACGAGAAGTCTGGGCCTGCCTGTGTTTTCTCCCCTGGACCGGGAAGGAGTCTACACGGAAGAAGCCGGAGAGCTGGAAGGTAAATATACTCTGGAAGCAAATGAAGAAATTGTCGAGCAACTGGAGGATAAAGGTTACCTGCTCCACAGCCACATGTTCCGACACGAGTACCCACACTGCTGGCGCTGCAAGACCCAGCTCCTGATGCGCGCCGCCAAGCAGTGGTTCATAAAAAATGAAAGGACGAAAAGGAGGATGCTCGAGGAAAACAAAGAAGTGGAGTGGATACCAGGAAACACCAAGGAGAGGTTCAGAAAATTTGTCGAGGACAGCCCGGACTGGTGCGTCTCCCGGCAGAACTACTGGGGAACGCCGATGCCGATCTGGATCTGTGACAGCTGCGGCGAAAGGGAAGTGATCGGAGACTTTGAGGAGCTGGAAGAGAAACTGGGCGAACTACCGGACGACTTCGACCCACATAAACATATGGTCGACGAGATGACCTGGGACTGCGACTGCGGAGGAACATACAGAAGAGTCGAGGACGTCCTGGACGTCTGGTTCGACTCGGGATCGGCACCCATGGCGTCGCTACACTATCCCTTCGAAGAAGAACCGTTCGAATCCCTCTGGCCCATGGACTTCATAACCGAGGCCTCTGATCAGATCCGTGGCTGGTTCTACTCGTTGCTGTTCTGCGGAATTCTCGGCTTCGATGAAACACCATACAAGAAGATACTTTTCCAGGGCTACGTCCTCGACGCCGACGGCCGGAAGATGTCAAAGTCGCTGGGTAATGTAGTGGACCCGGTCGATCAGCTGGAAAAGTTCGGCGCCGACCTGCCGAGATACTATTCGCTGCGTGTCGCCCCGCCCTGGGAACAGACAAAGTACGACGAAGAAGAGATAGAGAACGAGATATACAGGCTGTTCTCCGTTTACTGGAACGTCAAGCAGTTCTTCGAGTCCTACGAACAGGAGACCGGGGGAGTGAAGGACGGGGATCTCGAGGTAGAGGACAGGTGGATACTGTCCAGGCTGAATAGCTACGTGAAGAAGGCACCGGAGATGATCGAAAACGGAATGTTCCACAAGCTGACCAGAGAGCTGGAAGATTTTATAGTCAAGGATGTCTCCCGATGGTACGTCAAGAAGATACGCAAGCGGGTCAAAAGAGGCGATCGGGCCGCGATATCAACCCTGCGCGAGGTAATCATGAAGACGAACAAGCTGCTCGCGCCCTTCGTCCCACATATCACGGAAAAGGTCTATCTTGATCTAGAGGGAACAAAGGAATCCGTCCATCTTGAGGACTACCCGAAACCTGAGGAAAAGAGGATCGACAGGGATCTGGAAGAAGGCATGGAGATAGCCCGGGAGGTAATTGAAAACGCGTCCCGGATCAGAGACGAAAATGACTACAACCTCAGATGGCCGGCCAAGAAGCTGATCATCTCGACAGAGGACGAAACAAAGGAGAAGCTGGAGGAAATGAAGGGACTTCTCGAAGAGATGGCCAACGTCAAGGAGGTCGGGTTCGGCGAAGTGACGACGAAGATGACGGCCAAGCCGAACTACGCGGAACTTGGACCACAGTTCGGAGACAAGACGGAAGAAGTGGCCCGTCTGATCAGGGAGCTGGAGCACGAACAGCTGGAACAGCTGAAGAATACGGGCGAGATAGAGATCAACGGATATGTGGTCGAGGAGAAACACGTCAAAATCCACAGCGAGACGGAGGAAGGGGTCGGCGAAAAGAAGTTCAGCCAAGGCCAAATCTACCTGGATCTGCACATGACCGAGGAAATAAAGAAAGAGGCCTACACCCGGGAAGCAATTCGTGCCATCCAGCAGAAAAGGAAGGAGGTCGGATTAAATGTGGAAGACAAGGTCGATCTGGCCGTCTACGGAAATGTTGAGCCACTGAGGGATTTCGAGCAACTCTTCCGGGAACGGATCGAACTAAGAAATCTGGAGTTCGAAGAAAGGGAAATGGAATACAAAGGCGAACTGGAGTTCGAGGACTGGAAGGCGAAGTTCGGTTTCTCGAAACCCGTTAAATGATACTATGCTGAATAAAGACGAGATAATACAGCTTATTGAAAAGAAGGATCTGATCCGGGATTGCCCGCATCTGGAGACGCAGATCCAGCCAAACGGCTTCGACATCACCGTCGACAAAATATTCACTTTTTCCGAACCGGGTAAGCTGGACTTCTCGAACTCGGAGCGGAAGATCCCCGACTGCGAAGAAGTAGAGCCGGAAAAGAAGAGCGAAGACGACAAATACGGATGGTGGAAACTGGAACAGGGTGTCTACAAAGTCCGGTGCAACGAGAAGTTCAAGATGCCCAAGGATCTGGCCGCCATCTGCTTCCCTCGATCTTCTCTGCTCCGCATGGGATGCTTCACACACACGGGCGTCTGGGACGCAGGTTTCGAAGGTATGGCCGAGTTTGTTCTCTTTGTCGAGAACAAAGAAGGCGTCGAGATCAAGGAGAACGCCAGGATCGCGCAGCTAGTTTTTCTGCCCGTTGAAGAAGTGGAAGAGGGCTACAGCGGCGTCTACAAGGAGACGGGTGATTGAGATGAACTGGAACATAACCCGAGAATTTCTCGGAGATATAGAAGATCCCATTGTAATCTACCACAGAGACGCGGACGGCGTCTGCTCGGCGGCGATAATGTCCGAACTTGTCGGAGCAAACACGTGTTTACCCAACGACGGACCCGGCATCCAGATCATGGAAGAACTGGTGGGGATAATCAACGAGTCAAAGTCCGTGGTATTTGTCGATCTACCGGTCGATCAACTGGATATAATCGATAAACTGAATTTAGAAAAGATATTCGTTCTCGATCACCACCCACCAGAAAAGGACCTGTCGGATGGAAACATTCTTCACATCAATCCGCGGTTCGAGGACGACGAGATATACCAGCCCGCAGCCTATCTATCCTACCAAGTCGCGAAGAACGAACTTGAAAACATAGGCTGGAAAGCAGGCGTTGGCGTCGTCGGAGACCACGGAGTCGAAGACTGCGGAGATCTGATGGAGGACATCCGAAAAGAAAGACCGGAGCTGATCGGGAATAGAAAACTGAACTACGAAGAACTGAAAGACAGCACACTGGGAACTATAGCCGAGATGATCGACGCGGCCAAGGTCGTGAAAAGGATGGAAGGTATCAAGACGGCGTTCAATACAATTCAAAAGGCAGAGGATCCGAACGACGTCTACAAGACAAAACTGACAAAATACTACGAAAAGTACAAGAAAGAACTGGAAAAGATAAAGGATCGCTTCCGAGAGGAGGCCGAATATTTCCCTGATGCCAACGCATATCTCTTCTGTTTCGAGAACATCTACTCACTGACCTCGACCCTCTCCAATCAAGTTGCGGACGAGAACCCCGAGGCGATAGTGATCATCGGAAAACAGGAGGACGGCCTCAAGCTCTCGGCCCGCTGCCAGTCTGGACGGATTAACGTGGCCGAAGTTTTAAAGGAATCTGCAGAAGGACTGGGTAATGCAGGCGGTCATCCGCAGGCATCCGGTGGATACATTCCGGACGGAAAGGTAGACGTCTTTCTAGAAAGGCTCAGACACAAGTTAGAAAGGATGGACTAGTTTTTCCGGGCCACAATCAAACAGTGGTCTTTCTCCCAGGGATCCAGTTCCAGGAACTCAAGGACTTCAAATTCTTCTTCCATCTCCTTCTTTGCTTTCTCATAGATCTTCTTCGGTTCCTCGGCCACGTCCGTGGCCCTTGCCTTGACCGCGATCACGGCCAGACCGCCGTCTCTGAGAAAATATTTTGCGTTCCTTTTCAGTATCTCGACCTGATCCGGCTGGGCCACGTCCTCGTAGACCACGTCCACCTTTTCCACCCAGCCGTAATCCTTTGGCTTCCTCGCGTCGGCCAGAATCGGCGCCGTATTTTTTCTCTCTTCACAAACTCCGAGAAGATCACGCATCGCCCGCTCGGAGAACTCGACCAGATAGACGAAGCCATCGACAAGGACGTCAGAGATGTGCGAAGGTGTCGTTCCCTGGGCCGCACCTAAATAGAGGACTTTATCGTCCGACTCGATCGGAAAATCCTCCAATCCGTTCTTCAGGGCCGCGGCCAGTTTGGACCGCTTCGGGTCCCATCTCCTATACTCCTCATCTTCTTCTTTGATCAGCTTCTCGCCATAAACCTTTTCTCCAGGAACCGGGTTCCTGGTATAGAAATCATCGTTCTTCCTCCAGACACCCTCAAAGACCTGTTTCATTCAGAATCACCGAAAATCCGCTTAATTTTTCTGTAGTTATCCTCGGGACAGCCGGTCTTTTCCATTCTTCTTTTAACATAATTCAGATTTAAGCTCCGCTTCGGGAGATTCCTCAGGTCTTTCCAGTCCTTTTCTCGGTCGAGGAACGCCTTGAGGACAAGGGAATCTTCAAAGGAGAGTATCGGTATTTTTTCGCCATCAAGTTCGAAGCACCGGACTCTTCCCGCCATCTCCTCGTCGAAGCGGAACAGACCGGAATCACGTTCTATTTCAGAACCCATCTCGACCTCGATTCCATTCTTCTTTAGCTCGGCCTGATAGGGATTGAAGTCTCCTTTATCGACCTTCTTGACCTCCAGTCCTGACTGCCGGGAAAAGTCTTTCATGTCCTCCTTCTTGACAAAGAGATCGATGTCGTTGATATCTCTCTCCAGGCCGTAAAACTTGAGGGCTCCACTGGAGGATAGCGCCCATCTATAGTTCTTGAGCATCTTATTCACCCGCAGGAGTGCCTCCTTGTAGTCTTCATCAAACATCTTCGACACCTATCTCCTCCATCTTTTCCTTCAGCTCTTTCTCATACATCTCGCCCTTGAAATCGTCCGTGTAGAAGTCGGTTCGAACCGACATCATCACCTTGGCCGCGATGGCTCTCGCCACCTTGCCCCTCTTCTCCTCCTTGGCTTTCTGAATGTAGGGATGCTTGAAGATCACGCCGTACTTCGGCGACTTGCCACCGCCCTTGACGTGCCGGAACAGAGCCTTCTCCGCGCCGAGAAGCTGTATTTTGGACGAAGGCATCTTGGCAAGTTTCTCCAAGGAGCCAGCGATGGAGATCAACTTGGCCGTCAGCTCGGCACCAAGTATATGGGTTGTATTGGGCGCGACCGACATCATTTCTCTCTCAAGGTAGCTTCGTATTTCACCTTCCATCTTCTTCAGACCTCGAATTCTCTTCGCGAAGTCCTGCATCACTTCCACGTCCTCGTCATCCAGTTCGATGCCCATAGAAGCCGTGAAGTCCTCGAAGTCTTCCTTCTTGCCTATCTCGATCACCTTTTCCACAAAGTCATCTCTCTTATCGTCCAGCTCCGGGTTGTAAAGGCCGTACCACTCTCTGAGCCGTTCGGTCATCTGATTTTCCATGTCCTTCAGATCCTCCAGGGCGGAGACGGCCTGGGCCATGACCTTGTCCTTGTCGACGGAGGACTTGATCTCTTTCTTCGCCCTTTCGAGAGCAAAGCGGTTGATGATTTCGTTCAGCTCTTCCTCATCGTCAGCGAAGCCCTTGTCCATCGCGAGACTCCGCATGTTTTCCCGAAAGTAATCGACAAGTTCGTGCTCTTCGACACTGACCTTGAATTCATCGGATTCAAAGGGAAAGGAAGTGACTATTCTATCCACGGAAAGTGAGCCGAGAAGACTGTCCACCTCTTCAATTCTCTCTCCTTCCTCCAGTGAACTTAGCTTCTCTTCTATCGTCTCACCGTCCTTGGGAAAAAGGGAACAAGCAAGGATATTTCCCTCGCTGTCCAGAGCAAATACGCCTGGCACCCCGGCGACGAGAAAGGCTTTTTCGTTCATTCTATCACTATGGACTTTGCCTCTTAACTTATAAAAATGCAAAGAGAAAGCTTGAATATGAAAGGTCAGGCCCGCGTCGTGACTGTAATACTGCTAGTTCTGATAATTCTAGCAATTGCGGCTTCGATTGTCCTTTTCGGAGGAAGGATGGCGGATACAATTGGCCAGCAAAGCGAAAACAGGACCGAAAGGAGATTGGAGGAAACGAAAGCCGGGTTGTCTGTAAATAGTATATACGAAGCAGAAAGAAGGATAGAACTGAAGAACACGGGCGAGGTGAACATCAGCAACAAGACTATAAGGATATATATCAACAACAATCTGGCTTCGCAAACTGGTACAAACTGTCCCGAAAGGATACAGTCCGGCTCAGTCTGTAACATTACCACGGCAGAATCCCTGAACAGTGGAAGTCTGAAGGTTACAGCAGAATACAGTACCGGAGATCAGGTTAACCTGACCAGCTATTGAATGGTGCGGGGGGCCGGATTCGAACCGACGAAGGCACTAAGCCACTAGATTTCTCATCTTTCATCGGATAAAATCCTCAATTCTCAAGAGTTACCTTGAGTCTAGCACCTTTAGCCGACCTTTTTTCGCGGACGTTTTTTCTAAAAAGGTCCTTGACCACTTGGTTACCCCCGCTTCTAGTCGCTTAGTAAAATAAGAAAATTGAGGTTTAAAAGTTTACCTACAGTTCGTCCAGTTCCCTGCGAATGGAGTCCAGTTCGTTCTGTAGATTCTGCATCGTGCCGGAAACTTCAGAACTGGTTTCTCGGGTTACATCCTCCATCCCTTCCGGACGTACGAACTCGCTGTCTATCGTGATCAGAGCATCGGCCAGGTCGGAAATGCCCTTCCTCAGTCCCTGCATACCCTCTCTCTTTATGTCGTCTACGTTGGACATCAGGGAGAAAAGTTCCTTCAGATCGCCGATCATGTCCTTGATCTCTTCCATCGTCTTCAGAATCTCTTCGTAGTTTTCGACGCGGACAAAAAGCGGTGCACCAGAACCCTTCTTCGGTATCGCCGGCTGAGATGGCTCTTCCATCTCCCCAAAGAGGTTCTCGTCGGGAATTTCTCGGGGCGGCTCAGGAAGACTCCGTTCTTCCTGGCTTGGTGAGTTCTGTCTAGAATCGGTCAACTGGGGAGAGTTTCCTTCCCGAACTCCTTCTTCGGGCCGGGACCGAGAAGTCTGTGGTCCCTCATCGACAGGCGGCTCGGGCAGTCTTGTTCTTTCCTGCTTCTGCTTTCCTTCTGACGGCCCCTGTACCTGCTTCTTTAGCTTCTCCATTTCCTCTTTCCTCTCGTCGTCTTCTTTTTTCCAAAAGGCCATAGCTAAAAACCTATAAACAATAAAGTGGCGTTCCTTTAAATATTTTACATAATAGGCGGCGATCAACCGAAGATCGAGCCGAATCCTTCCATGGACTTCTCCTCTTCCTTCTTCAAGGCAGCAAGCACCTCTTCCTTGTCTTCATCTTTCACTTCATCACTAACATCGTCAAGTTCCTCTTTTGCCTGCTCGCAGATCTCGTCGTCGCCGTCCAGAACCAGAACCGTTCCTTCCATCTTCAGATCCAGAGCCCGGCTGTCCTTCTCCGTCACAGAGAGGCGGGAAATCGGATCCTTGTCGACGATGTCTTCTGCCTTCGCCTTGTTTTCAGAGTCAACGCGGAAAACTAATTTCAATCTATCACCCTGCAAATAAATCCGGTTTGTTCTTTAAAAGTCTTGGTTCTGTAGTGCCTAAAAAGTTTTATAGAGAACGGAACCAAAAACTTCATCATGAAAGAAAAAGTGATCGGCTTCTTTCGTGACCGGATGAACAGCCTCACAGTTGCTCTTTTCTCGGGCGTGTTTCTCCTGTCCTTTGGTATATTTATGATGGGTTACGGAGTAAACTACGTCGGAAGCAGAATTGTTATCACCGGCTCAGCGATCCTTTACATTTCACTTATACTGCTCGTTTTCTTTCTGGACTGAAAGCTTTTTTAGGCGGAAAGACAAGTCTTGATTAATGTTAAAAAGAATTCTGACCATAGCTTTATTGGTTTTATTGATGACACCTGCTGTGGCTAATGCTTCGGAAAACAAGGTCCTAATCATCGGGCTTGACGGAGCTGACTGGGACATAATTGATCCCTTGCTCGAAGAAGGAAAACTGGAAAATATAGAAAGGGTGATCGAAGAAGGCGATCGATGTAATCTAAACTCTTCCCGACCCTCAATGTCTCCTGTGGCCTGGACAACCTTCGCCACAGGTAAGAACCCAGGAAAACATGGAGTTTTTTCCTTTATTAGAAAAAAGAACGGGAAGTTTTTACCACTGACCTCAGAAGATATCATGACAGAGAGTCTTTGGGACATAACTTCAGAAAACAACTTGACCTCTCTCGTGATCAATGTCCCGATGACCTATCCACCACATGAGATAAAGGGCAAAATGATAGCAGGCTACCTCTCTCTGG
>JBKHHH010000005.1:0-30993 GCA_046539285.1 Candidatus Aenigmatarchaeota archaeon
GAGCTGGAGCTGGACGGACTCAAGCTCACTGTGGACAAGTTCGAGATCGAAATGTCCGGCGATGTCAGCCTGCGAATAAGAACCAAGGAATGAAAATGTCGGAAGAGTTTGAGATCCACCGAGAGGGCGAGAAACTGGCCACTGTCCGGCTTAGCCAGGGCAAGATGGTTATCGAGCCCGAGGACCTGATGGCAGTCATCCACCTGGCCAAGAAAGCAAAGTTATTTTTTCCTTTCCTCAAGAATCTGAACAGTTCTGAGACGGAGATAGTGGTCAAGAAAGGCGGCTTCCGGCTCAAACTAAACTAGAAGAAGACCTATCAGACCGACCGCAGGGGCCAGGACCAGCATCGACCAGAAGATAACATCCCAGACAATTATTTTTCTTCCTTCGAAGGGCGGATACGGTATTAGCTGCGAGATGGCGAACCAGAAGTTTATCATCGCCCCCAGTCGGAAGACAGCTCCGCCGAATGTTTCTAAGAGAATCAGAAACAGGCCTGCAAGACCCAGGTTACCGAGAACACCGGCCACCGGTCCGAGAGCAACGTCTTTGGCGTACATCTCTGTCTGTGACTTCTTCCACCTTTCTGTTTCCCTTTCCTTTGAGATCGAAGTCAAAGGAACGGCTATGACGGCCAAACCGTTTGATAATAGAGCAGAAACTGCGGTAAAGACGAGGCCCAGGGGCCATAAATCGTACTTTGTATCTATTCCCTCGCTTCGGGCTGCAAAAACCTGGGTCAGAACCCTGGTAAACAGGGAAATGGATACAAGAATGAGAGTTTGAATAAGGAAAATAAAGGAGAATTTTTGCAAAGAGAAGGCAAAAGAAACAACTAAGATAGAAATTACTAGAGCTTTAGCTTCCTTTCTTTCCAGGTTGAGCATCATTCTTCGTCTTCTTTGATTACTTCAATCTTTTTGCCGATTATCTTCTCGGCTGCTCTGATGTTGGCACCGGCATGTCCTATCGCCTTGCCTATGTTCTCGGTGTCGAGGTCTAGATGAATTGTGTCGTCCTCTTCCTCAACAGCATTGATCTCTACATCGAGCATCTTCTCTAGCCTCTTCTTTAAATCATCTGCGATTGTATCACCCCTCGCGTATTTTTTATTGTCTTTCACTTAAAACTTTGTGTCCCCCCGATTAATATAATTATGCCTTGGAAGGGCTTATTTTCCTGTTTTTTCGACGTCTAAGCCCTTCTTTTTTAAAAGATCGTACATTCCCGGTATATGTCCGACGCCGACTACGGCCAGTATTTTGTCGTACTTCTCCGAGAGCATCTCCAGCGATTCCGCCATGCTTTCATCCCTTTTCTCTACCAGGGCCCTGTAAATCTCCGGGGAATACTTTTTAAGGTGTCCTGTCACCTTGTTTACGATCTCCATCGAGGGAACTTCATTTAAATCTATTTTAACCGGACTGATGAGTCCCAGAGAGGAGAAAACCAGTTTCAGCTTACCTTTGATCCCGATGCGGTTTATATCGTATAATGTCTCGCTGATAGGCTGGTCGATCAGATAGGAGTCTATGTCGTTTTTTTGGGCCGTTTCCACAGCAGTCAGCATCTCTTCGCCGGGAAAAACACCGGTCTTTTTCCCTAACCTCTTCTGGAGCCAGGAGAGGAGCTTGAAGAAAATGCCCCCTGAGCTTCGTCGTTCGCCCGATTTTAGAGCCTGGTAACGGGACATATCCAGTTCGACGGTTACACAGTCCGGTCCTCTGTCCATCTCCTCCTTTATCTGTTCTACCGATTCCGGCGAGATGTGCGATGTTCCTAGTAACCTGATCATTCTATCACTTGACTAAAAAATGTTCCAGACACTGTTTTATATTTTCGACTTCCACAACCTTGATCTCTACTTCCTGGCTTATATTTGTTCTCCTCGGTGTGTACTCTGTCCTGCAGATATTGAACCTTCCGATCCTGTTGCAGACCTCTTCCCGGTAGTAGTCGGTCTCCACGTTCTGTCCTTCCGGTATCAGTATCTTCTTGAAGCCCTGTCTTTCCGCAGCCTTTACCTTCTCCAGTACAGATCCCACTCGTCCGATTCTCCCGTTCTCGGTCACGGACCCGGTCATGACCACGCTCTCGTTTAGAGTTCTGTTCTCGATGGCGGCGATGGTAGCCACAGTCATCGCCCCACCGGCGCTGGGACCACCGACAATGGAGGAGTTGGTGTGTATGGAGTAGATTATATTGTACCTGTTGTTTGTGTTCACGTAACCACGGACCACGTAGCTGGCCAGCCTGATCGAGTACTGTGTGTCAACCCAGAAGAAGAGGTTTTCGATATCTACGAGAACCTTTCCTGCCCCAGGTTCGGCCTTGACCCAGATCGGGGTCGCTATCCCGCGCCCATCATCTGTGGCGGCGAGAAGATATGTCTGAACCGAGCCCGGAATCGTTGCGTTTGTTTCGGTTATTATAGGACCGGGACTGACGTTTTTCACCGTTTCTTCAGAAATCGAGATTGTCCCCAGCTGTGGTTGCAGCGCGTAGGAAAAGAGCAGACCTGAGAGAAACCCTATTCCTAGAATTGATACGAGAAGAATTTTCTCGCGCATAAGGATCACGTTATTTTTAGTGCGGGGAGGTCTGGGTCGACCGTCCGGCGGACAGGGTTGTCCTCTTATCGTCCTCCGTCCTGCTACCTCCCGAACATCGACGAGACCGGCTTAGGGCTGCTCCCGTCAAGGCCTGACCCGATTCACCGGCCCACCGATCCCGGAAGACAGGACTTCCACGTCGGATAAGCGGGCCCTCTCCGACAGATCGGCCTGGCCAGACTTTCGACCGCTCTATAGAGGATTTTGAGCTAGAGGCTACCCCTAACAGCCCGGTCTACCCCGCTTTTAAACTTATAAACATTTAATTTAAAGTAGTTTATGGAGCCCGTCAAGAATAAATAAAAACAAGTGATAGTGTTATTATGGTTTCACACCTCAAAGCGAACCTTTTCTGGATAATTGGGACCCTTTCCTTATTTCTTGGTGCCCGGATAGCCGGCACGGTTGAAAGCTCGACCCTAGGTATGACGCCGTTCCGCTACTATTCCGCTCTGATAATAGCGTTCGTTCTGATTCTTGTTGGCGGACTGCTCTGGATTTCTGTCGCAGGAGCCATCCGAGAAGAAATTTAGCCTACTCGATCCAGGTACCTATCCTTTCTCCGTCGATCACTTTCTGTAGATTCTCTCCCTTTCTGCCGTTGATGATGGCTGTTCGGATTCTGTTTTCCTTGATGATATAGACGGCCAGGGGATCTAGAATTCCGTAGTCCATCGGTATTTTGTTGTTATCGATATCTTCCAGGTCCTCGAACTTTACCGTATCCATCTTTTCCGCGTCCTCGAACTCCTTCGGATCGCGGTCGTAGATGCCTTCTACGTCGGTCATCTTGACCAGGAGATCGGCCTTCATCTTGGCTGCGACCTCGGCTGCGTTGGCGTCGGTCGAGCGGCCCGGTCCCGTGCCGCTGACAATCACTTCCTCTCCTTTGTAGTCAGAGAGATCGAACTTCGGTTCCTTGTCCAGAAGATAGGAAAGGAAACGCACATTGGCCTTCATTATATCTACAAAACAGGTTTCCTTTTCCCGGTCGGAAAGGTTGAAGTTTTCAATGCTTTCGCCGTATTCTCTGACCAGTTCTCCGCCACCGACACAGATGGAGAGCTCGTGCTCTTCGTCGATCTCCTCCAGCTTTGGCAGCAGACTGGAGAGATAGTCGGAATCCGGTCCCGACCCCGTCATACAGAGCGAGCCGCCGATTTTGACGACAATTTTCATAACATCTTCACCTGACTCTTTCTTCAAGTATTATTTTCCCGTCTCGAAACAGCCGCACCGTCCCGCTCTCGGAGACACAGACGGATATACAGTCGAGCCGCTGTGTCATGGCCGCACAGGAGTGATGCCTTGCTCCAAGACCCGGGAACTCGACTTCCGATGTATCGATATTGAGGTAGGTGCCGGCCGTGCGTACGAAGCCTTTGTCGTCCAGCACGAAAACCCCGTCTATCTGGGCAAACTCTTTGATAGTCTCGTTGATTTCCGGGTCCGAGACATTTCTTTTGTCCAGAGGCGAACCGGTGAAGGGATTGATCACAAGCTGCCGCCCATGTTCCAGTATTTTCTCGTGGTCACCGATTATGAAACCGGTGCCAATGGTCTTACCTTCCCTTCCTTCAGTGGCTATCTCCCTCGAGACGTTGAGCACTGCTTCCAGAACGGCCCGGTCGACGTCCTCTTCCAGACCGCGCGTCGTCTCTTTGATGAACTCGTCGTCTATCTCGAAGATCAGAAACAGCCCTTCGAAGCCTTTGCCCAGCGACTCGTCCGTGATGCAGAACACCTTGTCGCCCTGACACAGAAAGCCCTCGTTTACGGCCTCGACAAGGATCTCCCGGATCTGGGTGATCGATGTCGGGGGAAGTCTTTTGACCTTGAGCGTCTTCTTGCTGCGAATTATCTTGTCCTCGGTTTCCCTTACTATCCGCAGAGAGATCGTGACCTCTTCCTCTTCTTCAGACTCCTTCTTTCTGAGGAAGACTACACAACTCGTCTCCGTCTCCTTGGCTATTTCCGAGGCTGTGTCGGAAAGGAATCTTTCTAACATCTAAACACCAGTCAATCCGTGTGGTATACTTCGTCACCCTCTCTGACTCTATCCGTCATCTTCATCCCTATACTCTGTCCTGCCCGGGCCTCTTTGATCTTTTCTTCTTCGATTTCCATCGATTCTACCTTCTGTTCGAAGTCTGTTGTCGCGCCCTTGACATGGATGGTGTCGCCGACGGTGAGTTTGCCGCTGAGCTCGATGACGGCCACGGAGATATCGGTGAAAAAATGCGTTACCTCGCCAACTTTTTCTTCCGGCATGGGTATCAATTAAGATATAGGCTCGATTCTATAAAAAATTAAATTTTAGGCACTACAGACGAATTTTAAATATTTTCCCGGGAAATGATAGATAGATAAGATGCCGAAGAATATAGCCCAGGGCGCCGAAGCCGTTCTCCGTAAGGACGAGTGGGACGGACTGGACAGTCTGGTCAAGGACAGGATCGAGAAGAGCTACAGAGTGGAACAGCTGGACGAAAAACTTCGCAAGAGCAGGACCAAGCAGGAAGGAAAGCTGCTTTCCGAGGCTCGGCGATCCGGTGTTCCCACACCACAGATCTACGAGATAAAGGAAACAGTCTTGACCATGGAGTATCTCGATGGCGAGAAAGTACGGGATATGGTCCCCGAGATAGATGCCGAAAGGCGGAAGCAGTTGGCGGAGGAGATCGGTGAGAAAATCGGGAGACTGCACGAAAGAGGCATCATCCACGGCGACCTGACTACTTCTAACCTGATATTCTGCGACGACGAGGTCTATTTCATCGACTTCGGACTGGGCTACTTCTCCGATTCGATCGAGGACAAGGCAGTCGACCTTCACCTGATCTGGGAGGTGCTGATCAGCACCCATTCCCGTTACTCGGAGGAGATGTGGCAGGCTATCGTCGATGGCTACAAGAATTACAAGGAAGCGGAAAAGGTTCTGAAAAGAGTAAAACAGATAAAAAAGAGGGGTCGTTATGTCGATCGCTGACAAGATCCTTGGTAAGGAAAAACTGAAGCGGAAGATCGGAGTTCTCGAGGACAGACTCGAAAGCCTGAAAGAGGAGAAAGAAAGATTGAAGGAGCAGGCGGACAAGGATCGGAAACGAGCTAAGGAAGCGATATCAGAAAAACAGAACTTGCATGAGAAGATCAATCGCCAGCAGGACAAGATAGAATCACTGAAGGGAAGGTTAAACCAGGAAGAGATGGTGCGGAACGCCGTCGAAAGCAAGGAAGAGAGACATCGCCTGGGCCGAAAGGATCTCAGATCTTTACTGACTAAACTCGGCTCGATGGGGAGCGACCGCGAGGACATGTTCAGCATCTACCTTCCTCCAGGCATGCCGCTGGGCAAACTGGACAGAGAAGGCAGCCTCCGTTCCGAGATGAAATTAAGCCAGCTGCAACGACTTAAGGACATCGATTCCCGGACAGGTAAGATCATGTTTTACTGCGAAGGACTAGTCGAGATACTGATCAAGCCGCCGCTCCCGATAGAGGAGGAGACCTGGAAGAGCGGAAACAGTTTTCTGGTTGAACCTCTGGAAGAGCAGCTGGAGGAAAGCGAGATAGGACTGGTTTTCCTTTCTGCCGGTGGCTCAGGCGTGGCCCGGTTCAACGGCGACGTGAAGACCGTGGTCGTCAAAAGCAGCATCAAGGGCAAGCACAGCAAGGGTGGCTTTAGCCAGGACCGTTTTTCTCGTCTGAGAGATGAACAGGTCGAAGAACATCTAGATGAAGTGGAAGAAGCGATGAAAGAGCTATGGAGCGAGACACCCGAATACGTAGTCCTTTCCGGTTCACAGGAGATGAGAAAGAAGTTTCAGGACAGAAACGTCGAACTTTTTTCCGAGGCGGTGACCTTTGAGAAACCAATGGACTTTTCCAAGGTTACAAATCAGGAAGGAATGGAAAGGGTAGCCAGTTTCTTCTGGAAGACAGAAGTTACCCAGATCTAGTCCTCGTCTATCTCCAGGTCTTTTTCCTTTCTCGGCTTTTTGACTCTTTTCTCTATGATGAAAACACCTAATGTCGAGATCACTGCAGTTCCGAGGATGATCGAGAAGACAACTTCCGGAAAGATTTCTGTCCCAGGGATGCCGTATTCGGCGGCCGGTATCGTGGCCAGAACTGCTGCGGCCAGACCACGGGGTGTCATAAAGGCCATAATGCTTCTTTCCAGTCGGTTGAAGCCCGAGCTTAGACTGGAAAGCTCCACGGAGACGAAGCGGGAGATCAAGATTATAACTGTGAAGACTAGGCCGTATATGAAGAGCTCGGGTTTATGCAGCGTGATCAATCCTCCGAGGAACACGAAGAAAAACGTCTTGACGAAGAAGGATATCTGATCCTGGAAGGCCTTCGTTTTTTCCGTGAGTCCGAAATACTTTTTCTCGATCTTGAACATGTCCCTGATTTTGCTGCCGTTGCCGAGAACAAGTCCGATCATAAACGAAGATATAGCACCGTTGCCCCCGATCATCTCGGCTGCCGCGTAGACGAAGAACAGATAGGCTAGGGTGATCATGTAGTGGTATTTCTCACCTTTGATGTGTTGTAATATCTCCAGCCAGAACAGACCCGAGACGAGTCCGACTACGATTGAAACCGAGAACATGGACACTATCCGGGCCACACCGGGGCTGAGCACTGAGGAGGAAAGACCGACACCGTTGGTACCGACGATCAGGTCCATGATGACTATCGCCACAATAATGCATAGAGGGTCGGTGATCACCGATTCTATCTCCAGGGTAAGCCTCGAGTCCTCGGCAAAGCCTTCCAGTTCCGTCACCACCGGGATTACGATTGCCGAGGAGACGCCACCAACGATCGCACCCAACAACAGGGATTTGAGTGCGGATAAATTAAGCAAGAGGTAGGAGGCCGCTCCTGTTGATATCATAGCCAGACCGAAACCAGTGACAGCGAGGAGAACGGCCCGGGGCGCCTTTTTCATCATTTTGTAGAGATCTAGATTAAGTCCGCCATTGAACAGGATCATCAGCAGTGCTATCGATGATATAAAGGGCATCAGCGCTGTAAAATTTTCCCTTGGCAGGAGATTGAAGACCGGGCCCACAAGCACACCCAGCAGGAGCAAAATAACTATATCTGGAAACTTTGTTTTCCTGAACACGAGGTCGGCGAGGAATCCAATTGCGACAATCGAGGCTATGCTGAGGAACAGGACTTCCATTTCCATATTCTAATCTTGATACAGCGGGCATAAATACTATAGGGTTAATTTTAAAAGTCGGACCCAGAAATATCAATTAGAGTGTGATTTGTAATGGAGGAAGGTGAGACATTCGAGATAGATGAACCGCATTTTCAATGTGTGGTCTGTGAAGAAGAGATCGAGTTCAGTTTTGACGAAGAAGACGGTCTGGAACCCGGAGAGATTTCCGAAGAGGTCCGAGAAGAGATCGGCGACGAGTTTATTCCTTCCGAGGAAGACTTCGCCGAGAGCGATGTTGGAATGGAAGAACCCGGTGTCGAGGGCTCGGAGATGAAGATAATCTGTGACTGCGGAGCTGAATACATTGTCAGAAAGACGCCAGGTGTACCGGGGTTCGAGGTTAGTCATACCATAGAAAGTGAACCGGAACTGGCTGAGAAAGAGTTCGAGGACCTGGAAAGGTAGTCAGGAAGAAAGCGCGACCACTTTGATCACGTTGTTCATCTCGTTGACAGGTTGGAAGTTCCAGAGCACATCGGCATCAGTTTGTTCTGATATGCTATTGACTATTTCTGTTGATTTCCAGTAGAGGCCTCTTTCCGCTTTGATTATCAGGAAGATTCTCTTTGCCTGTCTGAGGTCCATGTTTAGGTTCTTGAGAATTCTTTCCGAACCTGCCGTGGGAAAGGTCTGAACAATGTGGCTCCGAATTCCATTTTCTATGAAGACGGACATCCTTTCCTGATCAAATTCGGCACCGTTGTTGAATAGACTTTCTACCTCCCTTTTTACTGCGGGATTATCGATGTTTGCTAGGAATTCTTCTTTCATAGTTGCTCCTCTCTTCACTCCGGAAGTTGGTGCTTTAAGACTTGGTTTCCTAGTCTTTTAAATCTTCCAGAGAAATAGACTTTTCCTTGCCCTTGGTGAACAGGGAAGGCAGATGGATGAAGTACTTACCATCTCTGATCTCGATGATCAACGGCACCTCTTCGAAAAGTTTTTTCAGATTTATCTCGTAGACCCCGTCCTCGACGATGCTTATCGATTCCAGATCGAACTCCGTCGCCTGTTTGATCCTCTGCTTGAACTCCTCCTTCTTCTCGATGTTGTCGATAAACTCTTCTACATCCTGGACCACTGCTTCCCTTTCGTCTTTGTCCATCCTTTTCTTCTTGTCGCTCTTGTACATGAACAGTTTGTAGCCACAGTTGTTGCAGCCGTCCATCAACTCGTCGGAGTCGTCGTCTATTACTTTACCGCAGTTTAAACATTCGTGGGGCATTTTATCATTCCAGTTTGGCCAGAAGGGAGATCTCGTCTTTGTCCTCTTCCAGTTTTTCCATTATATCCGAAGAACCTACGATCAGGAGACCGTCCTTTTGTTTTCTGCCTGTTATAGCCTGGAACATCTTTTCAAACCAGTTCTGCTTGGGATCGAAACCCGAGAACTCGATGCCCGGGAAGTCGTCGTCGACTTCCTCCATCGACCTTTCGATCAGGCTTGCCTTCTCTTCAGGTCCGAGTGCTTCTTCCAGAACAAGAATGTTTTCGTCCCGGACCTTGTCCATGATCATCCCGAGCTTGTCGTCGAAGTTCTTTTCCTTCAGGTTCTCGCGGGAGAGAAACTCTATCTTTATGCCGTCCTTCTTTTTTTTAGCCAATTGATACACCTAAGCGACGTGTTTTATGATTTTTGAGTATAGATCGGTTATGTTCTCGCCTTCCTTGGCCGAAATGCTGGTGAAGGCGTACTGTGGGAAGGCCTCTTCGATCTTCTCCGGCTCCGCGTCTTCCAGATCGGTCTTGTTGGCGACCAGGATGATCGGGATGTCTTTGGCCTCCAGGTTGCCGAGAATAGTGACGTTAACCTGAGTATATGGATTTTTGGTCGAATCAAAGATAACCAGTACCGCGTCGACGTTGTCCAGCCACTTGATCGCCTCGACGATGCCCTTTGTTGCTTCCTTGCTGCGGACCTTGGCTTCGTCCTCTTCGATGTCATGTTCCATGAACTCCTTGTAGTCGACCTTGGTAGAAATCCCCGGCATGTCAAGCAGGTTCATCGAGATCTCCTTGCCGTCGTGTTCCAGCACCACTCTTTCCTTTTTCTGAACAACTCTCGTTTCGTGGGGAACCTCGGATACGCTGCCCAGTTCTTCACCGGTGAACTCCTCGGAGATCTTGTTGGCGAGGGTCGTTTTGCCCGTGTTGGGCGGTCCGTAGATACCGAGTTTTATCTCGCCTTTACCGCGAAATAGCTTGCGAAAGAACTGCTTGAGCCAGTTGATCATAACAGAATTAACTTCGAATCACACATATAAAAATCTTTTATCCTTTCAGGATCTTGGAATCTACGATGCTCCTCTCTCCGACTTCGAGAAGGAAACATGTCTTCCCGGATCCGTCGGCTCCTGTAGCCGAGCCAGGGTTAAAGAGCACCAGGCCCTCCTTTTCGGTCCGGAACGGCTGGTGGCTATGTCCGGTGACGAGTACGTCCACTTTCATCAGCTCTCCCATCTCGACCAGGTCCTCGATCTCTTCGCCTTCTTCGCTCTCCAGCTGATGTCCGTGGATCATCCCGAACTTCAGGTCCTCAATCCGGGCGATGTCCTGTTCCGGTAGATCCAGGTAGTCCTCCTCACCGCGAACAATATGAAATTCTTCTGTCGAGTCCATCAGTTTTTCCAGAATCCGCTCGTCCACGAGGTCGCCCGTGCAGAGAATCACATCCGACTCCCGTGCCGCTTTCATGAACTCCTCCGGAATTTCGTCGCCTTTCCCGGTCAGATGAAAATCGCCGATAAGAAGAACTTTCTGGGTCATGGTTTACCTCAAGAAGCAATATTTATAATAGTTTACATCCCGAGCTTTTTCATCATATTCTGCAGGTTCTTCATCTTGCCTCTGCCACCACCCTTGAACATCTTCATCGCTTTCCGCGACTGCTTGAACAGCTTGAGCAACTCTGATATTTCCTGGATCTCGGTTCCCGAACCCCTGGCTATCCTCTCCTTGCGGGAGGAGTTGATCAGCTTGGGATCCTTCTTCTCTTCCTCGGTCATCGAGTTGATGATGTGCTTGAACTTGTGCATCTTTTCTTCCTGCATGTTGACGAAGCCGTCCGGCAGTTTGGCCATGCTCAGGCCGGGTATCTTGTCCATGACCTTGCTCATCGAGCCCATGGATTCCATCTGCTCGATCTGCTCGTAGAAGTCGTCCAGTGTGAAGTCACCTTCCAACATCTTCTTGGCCGTCTCTTCGGCCTCCTCCTGGTCCACCCTTTCCAGCAGACCTTTCAGATCGCCGTAGCCGATCAGCTGTGAGACAAACCGCTCGGACTCGTACTTCTCCAGGTCGCGCATCTTCTCTCCGGTTCCGATGAACTTGACCGGCGCGCCGGTCGCGGCGCAGGCGGAGAGGGCTCCACCACCCTTGGCAGTTCCGTCCATCTTCGTGACAACAACGCCCGTGATCTCCAGTTCCTCCTGGAAACGGCGGGCCTGTTTTCCGGCCTGTTGTCCCATGTCGGCCGGAATCACGAGAAGCCGTTCGTCGGCGTCCATTATTCTCTCCAGTTCTGTAATCTCGTCGATCATCTCCTCGTTCAGTGCGTCACGTCCGGACGAGTCGACGATGACCATCTCGAAGTCCTCGGCCTTCTTCATGCTTTCCTTGAGAACTTTGGCCGAATCCTCCTCGTCCGGGTCGCCGAAGACGGGAACGTCCAGTCTCTCGCCTATCTGTTCCAGCTGTTCGTAGGCCGCGGGTCGGTATGTATCACATGCTATCAGACACGTCTTCACGCCCCGGTTCTTGTAGTATCGGGCCAGCTTCCCGGCTGTTGTAGTCTTCCCGGAACCGAACGTTCCCATGAGCAAGATTCTGCCCTCCTCCCTCGGAACTCCGCCGTCTTCCTTGCCCAGGAACTTGGTCAGCTCCTCATAGACGATGTTGACCACGTGTTCCTTTTCGGTCAATCCGCTCGGCGGTTCCTCCTTCAGGGCCCGATTCTTTATGGATTCGGTCAGGTCGAAGACCAGCTCCACGTCACAGTCCGCCTGCAAGAGGGCTCTCTGGATGTCTTTGTTCACGTTCTTGACGGTTTTTTCATCTATAATACTCCTACCACTGAGCTTACGGACCGTGTCCTTCAGAGAATCGGACAGTTTGTTGAGGACCATAGTCTAAAGTTTGACCTATGAAATTTAAAAGATTAACATAAATTGTACTGTATGGATCTGAGCTTCCTCGCCCTCGAGTTGAGCACCTACCAGCTCTACGGGCTGTTCTTTCTGCTCGGTTCCCTGCTCGTCTCCTCAGCCAGCGATCTCAAGAGAATGGTCGCCCAGAGCGAGTTCTTCGAAATCTGGACGATCTTCACAGCGACGATGTTCGTCCTTGACTTCTATCCAGGAATCTTTAGCCTGGACTTTTCAGGCGGTAGCTTTCTCAAGTGGGGTCTTATTCTTGGCGTTTGTGTTTTCTCCTGGTCCAAGACGGGGATCATCTTCAGCGTGGCTCGGATGGATGTCGCGGCCATGGCGGCGGTGATGTCTCTGCTCAATCCCTACTCCCTGGTCCTCTTTGTCGTCCTTCTCAAAGTGATCGACCTCGTGGAAAGACCGCTACTCCGGTCCGGCGATAGATATCCCTTTTTGCCGGTTGTTCTGACCACGGTCCTCATCGTTCTCTCGACTAACCTTTACTTTATTTAGTTTAAGGATCAAATTACAACCATGAAGGTTGTGGGGATCGACCTGGCCGGGAAACCAGAGAACGATACAGGTTTCTGCGTTCTTGAAGACCATAAAGTAAGGGCGAAGACGCTGAAGAGCGACGAGGAGGTAATTGAATCCTTGGAGGAGGAAGAACCGGATCTGGTCGCGATCGACGCGCCCTTCAACTTCCCTGACTCCGGGCAGTACCGGGAGTCGGATATGTTACTCAAGAAGATGGGTTTCGACCCACTATCACCAACTTTTCCTGGAATGAAGATTCTTGTCCACAGGGCCAAAAAGCTGATCAAGGAACTGGAGAGGATCGACAGCCTGGAGATCATCGAGGTCTATTCTCGCGCCTCCGAGAAAATAATCCCGATCCAGCCGTCGGAAGACGCGAACGAAGATAAGTTCGATGCCCTGCTCTGCGCTCTGACCGGCAAAAGATATCTGGAAGGCGACTACGAGGACCTCTCGGGGATAATTATCCCCAAGGGCTGAACGACAGCCGGCTACCCTGTCCATGATCTCAGGAGTGAGGATAACCAGAAAAGAATATTGGATGGCGGGCCTGTCGGGATTTGAACCCGAGATCTGTTGGTCCGCAACCAACCGTCCTGTCCAGACTAGACCACAGGCCCTAATTGATGTTGAAAAGATAAAGTTAAAATAGTCACTGCTTTTTCTTGAAGAAGAGCCAGTTGTCCGGTTCCTCATCCGGTTTGAACCGGATCAGGACGTACTTTCCCGTTAACTTTTCGCCGTCTATATCTACGATGATCTCGTTCTCCTTCCACTTTTCTATCTTGAACGTTCCTCGATCCCAGACCTCGACCTCGCCGGCTCCGTAGTGACCTTCCTCGATAGTTCCTTCAAAGAAAGCGTAGGAAAGCGGGTGGTCCTCGGTCTGAACGGCCAGTCTCTTCACGCCTTCCTCCTGACTCGGCCCCTTTGGTATAGCCCAGCTTTTGAGAACACCACCCTTCTCCAGACGCAAATCGTAGTGCAGCCGCGAGGCGTCGTGTTTCTGGACGGAGTAGACCCTCTTTCCCTCTTCTCTGATCTTCTCTACTTCTTCCGAATCGCTGTCTTTCGGTTCACCAGACTCTTCCAGATCCCGCTTGTCTTCGTAGTCTGTGAGATCTTTCATTCGATCCGCTCGAACCTTTCCTTCGGTGCACCGCAGACCGGGCAGCGTTCCGGTGCCTCGTCTTCTTCCGTGTAGCCGCAGCCCCCGCAGACGAACATTTCTTTCTCTTCCAGATCTTCGTCTTTATCGACGGCCTTCTTGGCCTTCTTGTAGAGGAACTCGTGCTTTTCCTCGACCTCCTTGGCCCAGCGGAAGGACTGTTCGGCTTCACCATTTCCTTCCTGATGTGCTTTATCGATGAACTGGGGATACATCTTCGTGTGCTCGTAGTTCTCGCCTTCTATCGCATCCTTTAGGTTGCTCTCTGTGTCCTTGACCATGCCGAGAACTTTGGCGTGGTTACGAATGTGAACCTGCTCAGCTCGGGCGGCGGCCCTGAATACACGGGCTACCTGTTCCTTTCCTTCTTCTTCGGCCTTTTTGGCGTAGAGAAGGTATTTGCTCCGGGCCTGTGATTCCCCGGAAAAAGCCTCTTTTAAATTATCAACTGTTTCCATAATCTATCACCCCATGAATGCAAACTTTACGTTCCCACCTATAAAAATTTATAAGATAGGTCAGTAATTTTAATGGATAAGATGGAGATACTGACCGCGCTTTTGGTAGGGATCTGGATCTTTATTCCCGCCTACGCCGCCAACCTTGCCGCCCCTCTACCTAAGGGCGAGAAGAGAATGGACTTCGGCAAGAAGTTAGGCAAGAAAGACCTGCTCGGCGCGGGCAAGACCTGGGAAGGATTTCTCTTCGCCGTTCTGCTCGGCACCCTGGCCGGTGTGATACAGGTCAGCGGCTATGAGTTCCTGAACGGCTATGCGCTTCAGGCCGGTTTCTCCCTGCCGCAGCTCAGCTATACTGCAGTATTTTTCATAGCCCTGGGTTCGATGTGCGGTGACGTGGTCGCCTCCTTTTTCAAACGGCGGGTCGGTTTTGAAAGAGGAAAGAGCGTGATCCTCCTCGACCAGCTTGACTTCATACTCGGCGGCCTGGTTGCTGCCTACTTTTTCCTGACGCTGCAGCCCTTGCCTCTGTTTTTGGTATTGGTGATTACACCCGTCCTCCACTACGGCTTCAACCTACTGGGCTATGAGCTCGGCTACAAGGAGGTACCCTGGTAATGAAGATAGATCTGCATGTCCACAGCTCTTTCTCTGGCGACTCCTCGACTTCACCTCAGGATATGATAATTGAAGCCAAGAAGAAGGGACTGGACGGCCTGGCCTTTACGGACCACAACATGATCGGGGCCTACGACCGGGCCAGGGAGTTTGCGGAGGCGAGAGACTTTCTGCTCATACCCGGTGTAGAAATAAGCACTGATCACGGCCACGTACTTCTGATCGGGGTCAACGACCTACCAGCCTCAAAGAAGTTCGAAGACGTTTTGAAGTTTGCTAAGGACAGTAATGCCGCCACTATAGCCGCCCATCCCTTTACCCGGACCAGGCCCGGGATGGAGAAGGATTTCGTCCGCAGGACGGACGCAGTAGAGATAATCAACACCAGAACTCTGGCCAGATGCAACCGGAAGGCAGAGGAATACGTCCGAGAGAGGTCGTTGGTCGGGACGGCCGGATCCGACGCCCACCGGAAGGAGGAGCTGGGTCAGGTCTGGAACGAGATCGAAGCCAAGGACTGGAGGGAGGTCGTGAAGAGGATAAAACAGGGTCAGGTGACCGTCGGAGGCGAGAACCCCAGCTTCTCGCAAGTTCTCGGTTCCCGTTCCCGCAGCTGGATCCGGGAACTGAAGGAGGTTTTCAGATGATCCAGGACTTCATCTACAGACACTTCATCGCCCTTTCGGGCAAGTACTACACGCTACCGTCCACCCTCATCTATGCCCTGCTCTTCGCGATTACTGTTTTCCTGGTCTACAAGTACGTGCTCAAAAAGATGCCGTTTGAAGTCGATAAAAAGTTCCTCTACTCCCTGGCTCCTTTCATCGTTCTGGGTGGAATGACACGGGTCTTGAGAGACGCCGGTTTCTATGAAGGATTTTTCTTCGTCACACCCGGTGTCTACATAACCATCTTCTTTCTCGGCCTCGGTTCGCTGATAGCCTCACTCGGTCTCGAAAAATACCTGGAAAGGGACTGGAACCCCGGCTACCACGTCTGGATGTTCGCCTTCGGCTCGCTTTTCTCTCTGCTCAGCCTGGTTCAGATAATAAGGATCGGTCTGCCCAACCTGAGGGCTATGGGCATGGTGCTGGCTCTGGTCGCGGGCTGGAGCCTGGCCTTCTATCCGGTGACAAAATTCTTCCCTCGGTACCTGTCTCGCCTGAACTACTTCATCCTGATTTCACATCTCTTCGACGGGAGCTCGACCTTTGTATCGCTCCAGTACTTCAACTACTTCGAGGAGCACGTCCTGCCCCGCTTCCTGATCGAATACACCGGGCCGTGGGTCATGTTCCCTCTCAAGATCGCCGTCATCTGGTCCGTGCTCTACTCCGTGGACAGGTTGGTCGAAGAAGAAGACCTGAGAACCTGGCTGAAGATAGTGATTCTCGCACTGGGACTCGGTCTCGCCGTCCGGAATGTCTTCCGGGCCACGATGCTAGTCTAGTTTTCTCACGCCCTTTACTGAATAGTACAGTCTTTGGAAGAAGGTGAAAATAGAAAGCCCGAAAATAATCCAAATCCCGTAGTAGAGACTCTGACTGAAGAAAACGGTTCCTAAACTGAAAAACAGTAGTAGTATAATTCTATCGCTCCTTCCCAATAGACCTCCATAGAGCCTTTCCTGGGTTATGGCCTGGTACTGCGTTCCTAGATAGGAAACAAGCAGGATGGAAATCACGGTTAGACTTCCCAGCCACAGAGGAACGGCCGGGTTCAGGGCGACTCCGAAGTAAACGGCGAAGTCGGCCAGTCTATCCAGCGTGTGGTCTAGAAAGTCGCCGAACTCTGTCGTCCGGTCGTACTCCTTGGCTATCTGTCCGTCCAGGATGTCGAGAAATCCATTGAAAAAATAGAGCAGGCCGGCCAGAAGAATGTAGTCCCGGTAGAAGAAAAAACCCGAAGCCCCGGCCACGAAGAAGGCCAGCAGGGATACGTAGTTCGGATCGATGTCGACCAGAAACGGCTTGAGTAACTTCTTCCTCAGATCCGGCTTCTTCTTTTCCAGGTCGTGGAGCATAGTTATCCTTTTTTGGCCTTCTATTTATTATTTATCGGGTAGAATCTGTTAAGATTAAAATATCTAAAAGAAGAAAGAGTCAGTATGAAGCAGATAGATATCGAGGATCCTGCCGTGGAGAAGGTCAGACGTAAAGTAGAGGATGACCGAGGAGCCTCGGCTCTACTTCTCTTCGGGAGCCGGGCCCGGGGAACGGAATCGGAAGGCAGCGACATAGATCTCTGCGTGGTTCTCAATCCGGACCTAAAGAAAGACGAAGTCTTCGATAAGACTTTGGAGTACCTATCTCTCGAAACGGAGAAAATCGATATCTCTATCTTCCAGAACCTTCCTGTTGTCGTCAAGAAGAAGATCTTTGAGGAAGGGGACATAGTTTTTTCCAAGGACATCGACCTGGTCTACGATCTGGCCTTCCAGACCATCAAGGAGTATGACGACTTCCGCAAGTATTACGAGGACTACCTCGAGGGTGTTAAAAATGCCTGAAAAGAGAGTACTTGAGAAGATCGATAAACTTGAAGGCTATTTAGACGAGATAGAAGGAGCCATGCCCCTTACCTTTGAGGAATATCGAAAGGGGTATAGAAAAAGAGCTCTGGAAAGACTCCTTCAGGTGTCGATTGAAACTATTATAGATGTCTGCAACCTCATTCTAAAGGAAGAGAAGTTCGGTGTTCCCAGCGATGAAGAAGATGTATTCTCAAAGCTATCTCAAGAGGAGGTTCTGAACGAGTCTCTGGCCGATGCATTGAGGAAGATGAGAGGTTTCAGAAACATCCTAGTTCATAGATACGGCGAGGTCGATGACAGAAAGGTTTTTAAGTTTTTAGAAAACGAGTTGGATGATTTCTCACTCTTTATATCAAAAATAAAATCCTATCTGAACTAGGGGCATTTTGTTTGTCCGGTTTGGATAAGATTATAAACTTCGCTCCTATATACTTTTTCCATGATGAAACAGGTTATCGTCGTCAGAAAGGACCTCGGTCTTTCGGCTGGAAAGCTGGCTGCTCAGGCCTGCCATGCCTCCCTCAAAGCCTGGAAAAAGGTGGAAAAGGATAAGAGAAACGATTGGGAGAGTAGTGGTGGGAAGAAAGTAATTCTCGCGGCGAAGGACGAAGAAGAGCTGATCGAGATCAAGCGTAATGCGGACCGGGCTCGGTTGCCCAACGCCCTGATCCGAGACGCCGGACTGACCGAGATAGAGCCGGGAACGAAGACGGCCCTGGCCATCGGACCGGAAAGGGAAGAAAAACTGAACAAGGTAACCGGACACCTCCCGCTCTTGAAGTAACCACGACTTCTATTTTTTGGATCTGACGTGCAAAATTTTAAGTATTGTAAATACTATAACTATTTACGTGACACAGAAAACCAAACGGGTTCCAGTTTCCAAGGAAATTTGGCAGGATTTGGGTAGAATGAAAGAGGCTGGTGAAACCTACGATGAACTTTTGAAGAAGATGATCAGAGATTATCAGAGGCATAAACTTGCTGAAAAGGCCAGAGAGGCCAGAAAAGGAAAGGGCAAATGGATCAAGCTAGATGATTAGAAGATGCCGGGTTATGAAGTCTATTTATCTGAAGATGCAGATGATTTTTTAAGTTCTGTGGATGCTAAAAGTCAGAGGATTTGCAAAAATAATCTCAAAAAGTTAAAGTCAGATCCTTATCCTGGTCGAGGTAGTGGAGATAAAGAGAAAATAATTGTTGAGGGAGAAGAGGTCTATAGGTTGCATATAGGAAGAAGTTATACAGCTTTTTACGTAATAGTTGAAAAGGATAATGTTGTCCGAGTTTTGGAAATCATGACTATAGATGAGGCACACAAAAAATATGGTTATTGATTCGTCAAATGAGTTATTTTTGAGGTTTTCATGTGATTTCTATGAACAGGGGAGAACTGTGTGGGATGAGAGCCTATACTACCGAAGAGATGGACCTCTCCGGAACTGTAAAGTCCAGGCCGGACGACTTCCAGGTCGAAGAGATCCCGACCGACTTCTCCCTGGGAAACAAGTTCGGCATCTATCGTCTCGAGAAGACGAACTTGACCACCTGGCAGGCCGTCAACCAAATCAGCAGCAAGCTCAATATTTCTTCAAGAAGGATCGGTTACGCCGGCCTCAAAGACCGGAGAGCAATCACAAAACAACATATCTCGATCCGGGGCTTCCAGAAGCAAGACGTCGTGATAGACGACGATAAAATAGAACTGTCCTTTGTCTGTACTTCTTCAAAACCGATTAAATCAGGCGACCTGAAGGGGAACAAGTTCATCGTAACTATACGGGATATAGATAAGTCGGAAAGAAAATGTAGGAAACTTCTTGAGAGAAAAAGGAAACAGATAAAGAAGGAAGGAATACCTAACTTCTACGGAACGCAGCGTTTCGGCGGAAAAAGAGCTGTGACCCACTTGTTGGGAAAGGAACTCCTGAAGAGAAACTACAAAGAAGCCATCATGGCCTATCTAACCGAGACCTCGGAAAGGGAGAACGATAGAACCCAGAAGGCAAGAGATAGACTCAAAGACGAAGAAGATTTTGAAGAAGCAACGGACTACTTTCCCCGTAACCTGGACTACGAAAGAAAGCTCATTAAGCGAATAGTGGATAGCTCGCCCCAATGGAATGAGGACTGGCTAAAGGTTCTCCAGGCCCTGCCCAAGAACCTCCGCCGTTTGTTCGTCCACGCCTATCAGTCCTACATCTTCAACCTCTCCCTCTCCGACCTGATCCGCGACACCAACATAAACAACTTCCCGGCCAAGGTGGTCGGCTACACGACCAAGCTGAAGGAAGACAAATTCGATCGGATGATCAAGAAAAATCTGAAGAAGGATGGAATCGAGCCCAAGGATTTCAAGTTCAAGTCGATGCCCGAGCTGTCCTCGGAGGGAGCGGTAAGGGCAGCTCTGATCAAGCCAGAGATAAAAATAGAAGATGTAAGTGAAGATAAAGCTAATCCAGGTAAAGCAGAAGCAACAGTAAGCTTTAGTCTCAAACCGGGCCGCTACGCGACCGTCGTCCTCCGCGAACTTCTAGTCTAACCGGCTGACTATGGTTTCTCCTTCGCCGGTCTCGACGACCGAGACCTTGGTCGTGTTGTTGTTCTTTACGCTGTTGCAGTTGCAATAACACTTGCCTTCGACATCAGTCTTGTTCTTCAGTTTGTCCGGGACGAAGTCCGTTGGGTAGCATTCACATTCTATACCTTCCTTCTGGTTTAGTTCATCTTCGAGTTCGTTGCATTCGCCGTCCAGAAGTTCGTCGGCGACGCCACCTATCTTGCTGATGCAACCGCTGCTAAATACGATAAGAGAAACCAACAGTACGGCCAGAACCACTCCTTTCTGTTTCATACTATTCACTTTAACGTCTTTTCTTTTAAAGTTAAAGTGTTTCCCTGAGCGTCTCTCTATTGAACTTGGTGTTCGAACACCCGTTCTTGAGAAGCGGAACGCCCTGGTAGCTGATATCCTTGCCCTCGAGCTTCTTGATGGCCAGCATGATCTCCTCGGAGCAGGCGATCCCGACCACGCCTCCGTAGTTGTTCTTCCTCATTATCTTCGGGATGCAGGAACTACCCGGGACGATATACACATCATAGTTGTTCTCCTCACCCAGTTCGCTCGCCGCTCTGGCCGAACAGTTTTCAGAACATTTTTTACAGATGTAGGAAGACGTCTCCTGGTCGAACTCCGCCTCGCATTTGTTGTCCATGTGTTTCCGCACGCAGTGCGGAACGAACAGTGCCCTCCTATCCGTCTCCTCGAACCTGTCCTTCTCGGCCAGATTTTTGACGTGGATCTCGGCCATGTCCTCAAGCAACTGTATCGATTCCTCCATCGGCAGGCCGGTTATCTCCTTGATCCTTGTCTTCTTGACCAGCATCTTGGCCGCCTCCCCCGCCCTATGGTGGAGGTCTTTGCTCTCGGTAAACCGGGCCACGTCCTTGAAGAAGGACTTGGAGATCTTGGTCAGGTCGAAGTCGAAGGAGTATGACATTTCTATCAGAGAAACCCTTCGAAGTTGAGCTAAATAAAACTATCCCCAGCTGTCGCTAGGCGTTGTCAGATAAATAAAAAGAAAAAGGGAGGGTGAGACTAGCCTATCAAGCTAGTTCTCAGTGGTTCTAAACGTCCAAGACTCCTTCGTCAGGCAGTGTGTCGATGTCCTGAAGTGCAGCTGCAGCATCTCGAGTGTCTTCCTTCTCCAGACCAGCAACAATCAGTGCCGTCTGACCGTCTTTGAACGCGTCTTCGACCAGCTGGATCTCGGGTGTGTCCTCGTTCCACTGTTCGAGACATTCTGTTGCGTTCGTGTCGACACCTTCCATTTCGCTGCCCTTCTCGTCGATCAGTGTCTGGACATGTGTGTTGACACATGGTCCACCGACCAAAATCAGGTCCTGATCGATGTCAGAAGGCTCTGCTACTTCAGTGTCCAACTTGGCAACGGACGATGTGATCGGAGCGGCCTCGTTGTACGTTACCTCTCCACCGGCAGTTGCGGAAAGCTCTCCGTCAGCACCGGTCACAGCCATCCCGACATTGGACTCGTGGCTCGGGAAGCTGATGTCGATTTCTCCTTCGTCGCTGGAACTGTCAACTTCGAAGTAGGTTCCGTAGTAGCTGTAAGAAGCTTCTACGTCATCGTCCTCTTCGAAAGTTGCGAAATCGAAACCAGCATCACTAACACCTGCTACATCGCCTGTGACATCTACTTCGTCGTCGCCGTCAGCTTCAGGTGTAACGGTGAACGCGTGCTCTGTGTCTTCGTTGTCTTCAGGCTGGATAACCAGAGCTGAAGGTCCCTCGACGTCTGCCTCGACTGTGACATCTTCATCCCAGTTGTCATCTGTGTCTACGCTTGCTGTGATGTCGAAGATGTCTTCGTCGTACTCGCCGTCGATATCTCCGTTTTCGTCGATCGTGACAACTGTGTCACCTGAAGACTTCGTGCTCGGTAGTCTGACCTTGATTTCTTCTGCGTCATCTCCGTCGTTAGCCAGAACGACTTCTTCCTCGTTGAGGAACGAAACTGCTGAGTCCGTCTCCGTGTAGACGTTCGGGAAGACGACTTCTTCGTCAGAACCTTCTCTCTCTACTGTAAGACTGTCGTCGTCCTCTACTGTGACGATGTAGGTTTCTCTGTTCAACCTGAATTCAGCTTCCTGAGAACCAGATGAATCTGAGACAAATTCGAAGTCATCTTCCTCTAGGTCGATTGTCTCACCTGTGAACTTGTTCTCTAACTCGACAACTGAGTTAGCTTCGTCATCACTGTCATCATATTCAACGTCTGTGACTTCGTACATGTTGGCTCTTTCATCGTAGTTCAGGACGATGAAGTCATCCATTTCTACTGTTTCGCCTTCGTGGGTAGCGATCCTACCGTCAGAGTCTCCTAGTCTATCTATGGATCCCTCGTCGTCAGGGCTGTACGCGAACTCGATTTCAGCTTCGTCGCCTGAGTCGTCTGTCATTCTGAGTATTGCTTCTTCTGTTCCACCGTCGATCTCGACGGTCTCTGCGGCGTCTTCGGCTGCATCGGGACTTATTCCACCGTAGTGGAACTCGATTCCGAAGAGCGGGTCTTCGTAACTCTCGCCTGCTTCTATGAATCTGCTGTCTCTGTCCAGTGCTCCGAATTCGATTGTGATTCCTTCCAAATTTTCTACATCGTCTAAATTTTCTACATCGTCTTGTTCGAACTCAACGTTTGTTGCATCTACGTCTTCTCCGTCTATCTCTACTGGGTCACCGTCTGAGAGAACCATCTCTTCGGATCCGATTCCGAACTGGACGATACCTTCTCCGTCACCGAACGGATAAACGTTGCTTACTCTGACTTCCTGATCGCCTACGTCGAAGGTTTCTCCTTCTTTGAGCTTCTTCGTCTCGCCGTCTACCGTGAAGGTTGCGGAGTCTTCTTCTTCCGGAACGAACCTCACATCGATCTCTGCTTCCTCGCCTCCTGCTTCTATCGTCTTTGCTTCGCCTCTCTCGATCTCTACCGTTTCCGAGTCTCCGAAGAGTACCAGTTCACCTGCGTCTGCGTCAGTGTCCGGTGAGACTTCGTAGGTTCTTCCGAACATTTCAACTTCTTCGTTTTCCATGTCTTCGTGTGCGAAGTCGACATCTTCATCGAAGAATGATTCGATGCTGAAGAGTTCTCCATCATCTACATCGTCTGGTAGTCCGATGTAAAGTCCGACCTCGTCCTGGTTTCTCTTCTCTGCGTCGAATCTTTGGCTTCTACCAGCGATCGAGATCTCGTTCTCGACCTCTACTTCTTCGTCTTCGTATTCATCTGTGAACGTCTGGACATCAAGCATGTGAAGGTCTCCCTCTACAAGTGCGTCGATTCCATCGTTCGTTTCACTGTTCAGGTAAAGGTTGCTGTTTGGTTTGTTCAGTGTAATTCCTTCTTCGGATGTCCACTGTGCAGCACCTTCGGTTTCTGCTGTTTTTTCGACTGTTGGTTGACCACCCAGTGTGACTGCGACGTCAATCGCAGAAGCTACGTCCGCTACGTCGGCGTTTGAACCGACTACCATGGAGAAATTCGAGTCTCCATCCTGAACGAACGGTGCTGGATAGTCCGCTAAGGAAGCAGCTGCGGCAGGAAATGCCAGAGTTGCTCCCGTCATTAGAGCTCCTAATGCAGAAGCTGCTAATTTTCTAAGTTGCATGTTGTAATCACCTAAATTGTGTGTTTTTTTGGATTCTTCGGTTCCGAAAGGGTTTGGTGGAACCAAAGAATGGTCCATGATGGACCTATTTTTGAATTTCCTATCCATTAATTACCCCCAAGGGGTATATAAAAGTGACTTGAAACCGTTTCACGCCGCATCCCGGTTAGGACATCAAACCCTTTGTAGTATATAAATAGTGATTATAGAACATCTAATTGTTACATCGGACTATTGAAACCTTTAATAGGAAAATAAAGCATTTTAAGACAATTTTCTATTCTCCGGCCTTCTCGAGCTCCTCAGCGACGATTTCTCTTACTTTCTCGTGGTTCTGGAATCCATGGTGAACCTGGTCGTTGACAACCAATGTTGGAGTCTCGGTCACGTTGTACCTCTCCTTGAGGATGGTTATCATGTTTTCCTCTATTTCCATGTCCAGCGGGAAGACCCAGACCTTCTTGTCGTAGGTCTTTCTGATCTGAGTCAGAATGAAGCCCTGCGTCGGACAGGAGCCGCATCCTTCCTCGTGAAAGTAGAGGACCCAGATGTCGTCGTTGTCACAGAGCTCGTTCGACTTCCTGAGAAGCATCCAGTAGCGGAGGTTGGCTATCGTGTAGTCCCTCTTCAGGTCCAGGTATTCTTCTTTGCTGAAGTCACTGCTCTTTTGATAGTCACTGAGCTGATCAAGGAGACCTTTCAGTCGCACCAGACTTTTCTTTATCGTCTGATCCGATATGCGGCAGAAGTCTTCCGGTGATACCTCGGAGAGGTAGAAGTACTGTGTCTGGAGATCTTTGTAGTCTATCCTTTCCTCCTCGAGACTGTTCTGCAGATAGTTCAACCGCATCGTGTCCATGAATTCCCCGGCGGCCAGACCTGAGAAGATTATGGCCATGGTCAAAGCCCCGGCGAAGAGGTAGCGTCTTTTCTTGATCTCTCGCATCTTATCTAAAACTAACTTCTGGTCCAAATATAAAACATTTTCCAATCCGACAAAGCTTTTATTGCCTCGTCGTAATAGTTTAGGTATGGACTATTCCGTTGTCGTCCCTACCTACAACGAACGGGAGAACGTGGAGGAGCTAGTCGAGAGAATCTCAAGTTCTCTTGAGAACATGGACTACGAGATAATCATCGTCGACGACGACTCGCCCGATAAGACCTGGGAACTGGCCGGAAAACTGGCCGAAAGCAGAAATGACTTGCGGGTCATCCGCCGGAGGAAGGAAAAGGGACTGGCCACGGCCGTGGTCCGCGGCTTTGAGGAAGCGAAAGGTGAGAGACTGGCCGTGATAGACTCCGACCTCCAGCATCCCCCGGAGAAGCTCAGGGAACTTTACGAGGCACTGGACGACAACGACATTGCTATCGGATCCAGGAAAGTCGAAGGTGGTGGCATCGAGGACTGGCCCTTCTACCGCAAGATAATTTCAAAGGGTGCCGAGCTGATAGGCAAGGTCTTCGTCAAGGAGGTTCGCGAAGTCAAGGACCCGCTGTCCGGGTTTTTTGCCCTGCGAAGAGAAGTCATTGAAGACGTTGAGCTGGATCCCGAAGGCTACAAAATATTAATCGAGATACTGGTTCGAGGTGAGTACAATGATGTGGAAGAAATGCCTTTCACCTTTGTGGATCGCGAGAAGGGGGAAAGCTCACTTGGACTGAAGCAGAACTGGAACTACCTGAAGCATATCTTCCGCCTTTCCAAGGACACAGGAGAGATGTTTCGTTTCTTCAAGTTCTGTCTTGTCGGTCTCAGCGGCGTCTTCGTCAACATGGGCGTTCTCTACGTCTTGACGGAACTGGCCGGACTTTTCTACCTCATTTCCGGTTTCTTCGCCGTCGAATCGGCGATAGTTTCCAACTTCGTTCTCAACGAACTGTGGACGTTTAACGATCGAACCGGGAAGACGATTCTTCACCGTTTCGGCAAGTTCAACCTGATCTCCTTCGGAGGACTGGCCATCAACATGGCCTTTCTCTACGGCCTGACTGAATTTGTCGGACTGTATTACCTCCTCTCCAACCTGATCGGTATCGCCGCGGCCACAGCCTGGAACTTCTCCCTCAACACTCTCTTTACCTGGCACGAGGACAAGTGAGACTTTTATATCTGTTTATCCAATTTTTTACCGATGCTCGAAGAAAAACTGGAAGGACTGGAAGAGAAACACTATATTGCGATAATTCTTACCGTCTTCTTCGCGGCCGAGCTTATCGTTATCTATAAGATATGGAACCGACCGCCGATCTGGGACTCGGCCGTTTACATCGGCATGGGCAAAGCCCTTTTCTCTGCCGGCGAAGCCGGTCTCTGGGAGAACTTTCGCCCGCCCCTGATGCCTGTTCTTCTGGGTTTCGTGGACCTTGTTACTGATAACATATCTTCCGTCTCCAGACTGTTGAGCCTGACGATCTCGACGCTCGGAGCCGGTCTCATCTATGTATTAAGCAAACGAAGCTTCGACCGGGAGACGGCCTTTTACACGGCCTCGCTTGTCCTCGGAACCGGTATATTTTTCCTCTACACGAACCATGTCCTGACCGGGATACTGGCCTCCGTTCTTGTCTTTACATCCCTCTGCCTTGCCCGGGAAGAACGCTACTTTTTGTCCGGTCTTGTTGTTGCCTTGGCCTTTTTGACAAGATTCCCGGCCGCCCTGGTCGGTGCCGCGGTCTTTATCTATATTGTCTTTAAGTCCTATCAGGAAAAGAAGTGGAAAGAAGGCCTTGAAGACACGGTCTTTTTGATCCTGGGTTTCGCCCTGATCGCAGGACCTTACTTTCTGCTCAACCAGCTCTTCTACGGTGACTTCCTGTTCCCGATAACCCGAGGCCTGGCCGTCCCACAGGCCGTTGCCTCGACCGACTTCATGTACGGTCTGTACTTTTATCTCGGGTCTCTGGCCTCCAACCCGTTCCTGGCCCTCTTCCCGCTGGGGATATACTTTACAATCAAGAAAAAGGAATCGAAATACGCACCGTTCCTGATCGCCCTCCTACTGTTCTACGGCTTTTTCACTGCTTTCTCGCACAAGGAGGTGCGCTTCGCTCTACTGTTCCTCCCCTTAATGTCACTCTTGACGGCCCGCGTTCTCAAGGAGATCAGGGAAAGAGAGATAGTTTCCAAACGGATGCTTCAGTTCGGCTTCAGCTTCGTCGTAGTTTTCCTGATTCTCTCGGCGACGATGGTCAACCTCCAGACACGCGCCTACGACAATCCAGGCCAGGACGCCTTCTACTCGGAAGCATCGGAACTGGAGGGAACGGTCGCGGCCAACGATCCCCTGGTCATGGTCTACGGTGACTTCCGCTACGCAGAGCTACCACCGGGCCGACTGGAGGAGTATTACGAGAGAAACATCAACGAAACTGACTACGTGGCGATCAACAGTTGTAACTGGTACTGTCCGAGAGAGATGAGCGAGGAGGAGTGTGAGGAAGAGAGGAACGACCTGAGAAACTGGATCGAGACAGACCTCCAAGAACATTTTAATCTGAGCCAGGATGACTGTCAATACCTCATCTATAAGAGGTGAAAACCATCGAGAAATACAAGTATTTCGGTCTCGCGATCTTTGCGATAGTTATCTTTGTTCTCGGTATGGTCTTCGCTAACTCTCTCTGGAAAAACGAGATTATCGACACCGAGACCGACCTGGATCGCGACACCACCGAGCTGAGATCGATGGAGCTTCAGCTGATCTACCTGCAGTCCGAAAGTGTCAAGTCCTGTGACCTGCTCGAACTCGGTCTCCAGGATACGATGAGCGACTACAACGAGAACCTGAAGAAAGTCCAGAACTATAACTCCACTTTCAACCGTGAGCGCTACCGGTTACTGAAGAAAAGGTACGTCCTCTCCGGTATAATGTACTGGATATTTGCCGAGGATCTCCGGGAGAAGTGCGATTTCAACGCCACGACAGCCCTCTTCTTTACCGAAAGCCTGGACGAGGAGTCCAGAAACGAATGCGAGAGCAAGGTCACTGATAATCTGGACTCCCTGAAGGAGGACTATGGAGATGGCCTGCTGGTGTTCACAGTTCCCATGGAGATGGATCTCGGCATGGCCGATGTGCTCGAGAAGCAGTACGAGGTGGAAGACGTTCCTCTCCTGGTTTTCAATGGAAACAATACTATTTCCGGCTGTCCGGACCGGGAAGAGATAGAAGCCGAACTCTAGCTACCATTTCTTTTCTTTGCCTGTGATCACTTCCCAGATTACCACTATGCAGACCGCTCCGATTAGTAAAAAATAGAAAAACATGTAGGGGACCAGAGCCATCTTTTTCTTCAGGCCTATGCTTTCGTTTGTGATCTTATGGGATATCCAGATCAGGACCATGGTCACCAGTCCGAGACATCCGAGCACCATGTAGTTCTTGGCGTTAAGGTTGAGCAGTATTTCCAGAATATTGAGATCAAAGCTCATGGTGCTTATCAGCGGACCAACCTGAAAACCGACGGCGCTCAAATTGAGAATAAGCTCGTAGATCGGAGTCAGGGTGAACTTTCCGATCATGACCAGGACTATCGCGGCCAGGAAGACCTGGATTACACTGACCGGCATCTGAAACATTCCGAAGTCGCCGTACTCCCGGTGGAATACCATTTCCTTGTAGCGAATGGCGTTGAACAGCGAGCCCTTGTACCATCTATTCCTCTGGTGGTAGAACTCCTTCAGAGTCGAGGGCGCATTGGTGTAGACGTCTCCTTCGTAGCAGTTTCTTATCTTCTCGTGATGCTTCTGGAATCGATGGGCTATCTCCTTGTCCTCGACCAGACTATCGGTGTCGAAACCGCCCACTTCCTCCAGTACGCTTCTCCTGTAGAGAGAGAAGGGTCCGGGTGTAACAAAGATACAGTTTATCTTTTCCATCATCTCCTTGAGAAAGATGCCCAGGATGTACTCGAACCACTGCATCAGCTGAAGCAGGTTGTCGGGCTTGTTGACTTTCATAGCCGGGGTCACGGCGGCCGTATCGTCGTCCATCAGTCTCAACATCTTCTTCAGCGTCCCGGGTGCCGGGAAAGAGTCGGCGTCCAGGCAAGCGACGAACTCGCCGCTTGTTTCTTCGAGTCCACGGTTGAGAGCCGCACCCTTGCCCTGGTTTTCCTGGTTGATCAGCTTTATTTCGTCTTCGTATTTCTCGGCTATTTCTCTGGTTCTGTCCTGGGAGCCGTCGTTGACGACCACGACCTCGAGCTTGTCTTCCGGGTAGTCCAGATCCAGGGCCCCTTCGATCGTGTCGGCGATCCCTTCTTCTTCGTTGTAGGCCGGGATCACGATCGAGACGGAGGGCCATTCCTCGTAGTCAATTTTTTCCTTGGTTGTGCCCCGGTTCTCAATGAACAGGATCAGAAAGAAGATCGTGATATAGAGAATAGGAAAGTAGAGCAAGAGGCGGATCATAGCTATTCCTCCCTGTACTTGATGCGGTTTGTCCGGCCGACCTTTTTCACTTCTATCAGACCCCTTTCCTTGAGGTCGCGGATCAGGCGCGAGACCTTGGCCTTGGAGAAATCGACCTGACTGACGATCCTTTTCTGTTTGATCTCGTTACCCGAAGCTTTGATAATTTCAAGTATCTTTCTTTCGTCCTCTTTCAGGGCCTGAGGCAGCTTGTCTTCGTCACCGCTGCTTGTCCTTAGAGCCAGGAAGAGTAGCAGTACGATCAGCAATGAACCCAGTCCTATCACGTAGAGGTTGCTGGTATCAGGTTCCTCTTCTCCCGCCTCTTCGAAGGAGACCGAGGGGCTAATACCTTCCCCTTCTGTAACGTCTTCCCTAGTCCAGTATACATATATTCGGCGACCGTCCGATCCCTTTTCACCGTTCCGTGGCGAGTAGCTGGAAAAGGGACTGGTTTCGTTTTCAGGTATCAGGACCAGGCCGCTGTCGAGGTTGCTGGTATAGACGAGGCGGTTGGTGTCCATAGGAACTTTGAGGTTGTCTTCGAAGGAGTAGTGTGCTTCCCTTCTCTTTGTCAGGCTGTTGGTTCTGAACTCAAATGTCAGTCTCCCCCTTTCGTTTTCCGGAAGATCGCAGTCGATCAGGGATCCGTAATCCCTTTCCTCTATGGTACAGCTTGAGTTTGCTACCGTCGATCTGAAGTTGAAATCTTGGCTTGGGAAGAGCAGTGGTATCTTTAATCTGTCGGGCATGGATGTGAATATCAGAGTGTCCTCGGCTTCCACCGTGGTCTTGTCTATAAATACCTCCCTCTTGTAGAAATCGAGCTCCGCGGCGGAAGCAAAGCTGGTCAAAAGGAGGCTACTGAGTAATGTTATCACTAAGACCTTCTTGAACATGATTAGTCTTACTCCGGGAGAGATAAATATTTTAATCCGGTGACGTAACAATTCCGCCGGCTCCCTGGGATGCGTACTGATGGACCAGGGCTGCGACTGTATTGGAGATGTCCTGTAGCTCGCCGACACCGAGCTTGACGTTCTTCGGTTCGAGAACTTCGACGGAAGAAGGACCGTACAAGAAGGAAAACTTGACTAGGTTCTTGACCGAATTGATCATGAACTCGATCTCTGCGATCTGAGAATAGGCCTCGGGGACTCTGTTCGATATGTTCTCGACCTTTTCCGGTTCATCCATCTCCTCTTTGTAAATTTCTATGCCGTCCTGGTCTTCTATCTTCTCGATATGTTTCTTCAGAGCCCTTTCCGTTACCTCCCGGTTCACAGCCATTACTTCGACGAAGGCCCGGGCCCGGATCCAGCCGTCTGATATCTTTTTCCTGATCTCTTCCTCGTCCATTTTATCACATAGAATCTCATCGGCCATCTTTAAATAAGTTGTCCGGAATCCAGTTCCGCCCTTTGATGTGGACTTCCCGACCGCAGTGCGGGCATTTAAGGTTCCGGTCCAGCTTGAACTCGGTTATTTCGAATCCTTTCCGCTTGATCACGACCCTTCCGCAGCCCGGGCAGAAGGTCGACTCCTTTTCGTGGCCGGGCACGTTTCCCGCGTAGGCGTAGAACATGCCTTTCTTGTAGGCGACGTCCACGGCTCTCTCCAGCGTGTCAACGGGCGTCGGTGGTGTCCGTTTCATCTCCAGGTGCGGCTGGAAACGGGAGAAATGGATCGGAGTCTCACGACCGAGGTTTTCCCTGACCCAGTCGACGGTCTTCTCGATGTGATAGTTACTGTCGTTCTCGCCAGGTATGATCAGGTTGGTCACCTCGATCCAGACGTCGTGTTTCTTCAGCTCTTTCATCGCTTCGTATATCGGTTCCGGATCCTTTATCTGGCAGTGTTCCCTGTAGAAGTTTACGTCGCCCTTGATGTCCACGTTTATCGCGTCCAGATGCGGGCCGATCTTTTTTACCGTTTCCTTGGTCATGTAGCCGTTGGAGACGAAGACGTTGTAGAGTTCGGTTTCGGCCTCGGTCATCGTGTCCAGGGCGTATTCCAGGAAGACGGTCGGTTCCGTGTATGTATAGGCAATGCCCTGGCACTGGTAGCCCCTC
>JBKHHH010000006.1:0-25105 GCA_046539285.1 Candidatus Aenigmatarchaeota archaeon
GATCGTCTTAAGGTAGCGTAGTCCCTTGCCGATTTATTGTCGGCCTGCATGAATAGTTGAACGAGGCTTCCGCTGTCCCAAATCGGATCTCAGCGAACTCGCCATTCAGGTGCATAGGCCTGAGACTTCCAGCGGGAAGGCTAGACCCCGTGGAGCTTAACTGCAGCTTTCTGTTGCGGTGCGGTCCTTATTGTAGAGCGTAGGTAGGAGTCGTTACGCAGGTGCCATCGCTAGGTGGTCGCCGAGACGTCTATGGAACACTACCCTTTAAGGACTGCACTGCTCACTCAAGGGTAACTTTGAGGACACCAGGAGGTGGGCAGTTTAACTGGGGCGGTATGCCCTCGACAGAGAATCGAGGGTGCTCAAAGGTCGGCTCATCGCGGTCAGAAATCGCGAGTAGAGTGCAAAGGCAAAAGCCGGCTTGACTGGATCCTCCCCAATAAGGGATCCAGGAGCGAAAGCTTGACTTAGCGAACCCCTAGGTTTCCAGTGATAGGACCTAGGGCTGACAGAAAAGCTACCCCGGGGATAATGGAGTTGTGGCGGCCGAAAGCCCTTATTGACGCCGCGCGTTGCTACGTCGATGTCGGCTTATCTCCTCCTGGCTGTGCAGCAGCAGCCAAGGGTGCGGGTGTTCACCGATTAAAGAGGTACGTTAGCTGGGTTCAGAACGGCGTGAGCCAGTTCGGTCTATATCTGCTGGAAGTGTGTGGGTTCATACCCACTGGTTGTCTGAGAGGAAAGGAGGGTGAGTACGAAAGGAACACCTTCCTGAGACCACTGGTGGACCGGTTGTCCGAGAGGGCACTGCCGGGTAGCTACGTCTTACTTCGATAAGAGCTGAAAGCATCTAAGCTCGAAGCGATCCTCAAAAATAGACAACGTTAGACTCTCCTAGACGAGGAGTTTGATAGGACGGGGATGTAAGCTGGGAGGCAACGACCAGTTCAGTCCACCGTTACTAACCGTCGTACTGAGGCATAGGAATGCTCCAACCTGGGTTAAAGTAGTATGGTTTGGCTCGTATGGTAGATATCACTTTCTTTTTTCTTCACTGCTTAGACTTGGCTATGCCGTACTGTTCCGAAATAGTGAGGAGAAAAATTATAAGCCCTGGCATTAATTCTAATTTATGCTCAAGAAGCTGAAGAAGTTCTTTCGGAAAAGTAAAAGACCGCTGAAGAGTGATAAGGTCAGGTTTTCCTACACGGACGAAGAAATTCTCAAGAACATCAATCTGAGCGTCAAGAAGGAAAAGATCTACGCGATCGTGGGCAAGTCCGGAAGTGGAAAGAGCACCTTCCTCAAGCTGGTCGCCGGCATTATCTCGAAGGGTTACGAGGGAAAGATTAGGATCTTCGGCAAGCGCCGCTCGACAAGCAAAGGTCTCTTCGGTTTCGTTCCCCAGGAGGCCGGGTTCATCCCTGATCTGACGATAAGAAACAACATCAAGATCGCCGGACTCAACTATGGGGTTTCGGAGAAGAAAGCACTGGCCAGGGCCGAAGATCTGATGGATCAGATGAAGCTAAATATAGATATGGACAGGAAGCCTTCGAAGCTGTCGGGCGGACAGAGGACAAGGTTGAGCATCATACTTTCCCTGCTCCACGATCCAAAGATAATAATACTCGACGAACCCTTTGTCGGCCTCGACTTCAAGAACAGAAGACTACTCTGGCACTTTCTCGAGAGCAAGAGAAAGAGTGGGAAAACTGTAATCATGACCTCACATCTGTTGAGCGAAATTCAGGAACACGTGGACAAGATAGTTATTCTGAAAGACGGCAAGGTGTTCTTCAACGGCAAACTCCAGAAGCTGAAGAACAAGCTCAATATAGAATACATATATGAGGTCAGATTCTCTTGGCTTGCTAAGGCAAAGTGGAAAAAACTGAAGGAATACTGCAAAAAGAAAAACATCGAGATCCTGGACAAATACGAAAAATACTGTATGTTCTCGCTCCCTTCGGAAGAGATGAAGGAGAAACTCGAGAAGAAGTTCGACGAAATAGAGCTGAGGGACAACACGATAAGTTACCGGGAGCCGAACCTCGATGAAATATTTTTGAAAACCTAGATGATCGGATGGCAAAGGAAAAAATCAAAGCACCGCTGAAGGTAGGTCGCAAGTTCTACGGCTATCTGAAGAAGGATCTGATGCTCTTTTACAACAGAAAGAAGTATCTCTACCTCTTCATCCTCTTCCCGATACTGATAGCCGGGTTATTCCTCTTCATGTTCTCGCCTTCGTCGGCCCAGATGGACGTCGGTGTCTGCAACTTCGACCAGAACGAACAGGCAGAAAAGGTGATTTCAAATCTGGAAGGATTCAGACCTGTGATCCTGGAAGATGAAGACTGTGTCAAAAACCTTAAAGGACAGGTGAAGAGTGGTGAGGTGGCCCTGGGTATAGAAATAGGACCGGACTTTTCGGAAAATATAACCAACCTGAAGCAGTCTTCCCTGACGATATATTACGACAACACGGATATAGCCTTCTCTAATCTGGTTTCTTTGGAGATAGATTCCTCTCTCCAGCCCTACAAAAGAACTATTATAAACAATCTGAACAACGAACTCAAGACCAGGGTCTCCGTGGCCCGGCAAAGCATTGATGTGGCGAGTGAATTCACGGGCGGCTCAGAAACACTGAATACCAAGATCGAGGCGGTCGACGAAGATCTGGAAAGCATAGAAGAACTGAACACCGACTTCCTGATCAATCCGATAGAGACCGAAAAGGAAGGGGTTTACGAAACTGCAGAACTAAAATACATCTCACTGACATTTCTCTATCCGATTATTGCCTTATTCCTGATACTGATGCTGGCCTCGACTTCCATAATCTACGATAAAAAGATCGGCTTCGTAACCAAGGTCAAGACCTCGACCACAGTTCTGACCTACATCCTGGCAAAGATGGCTTTCTTCTTCATTCTCTCGGCGATAATATTCGCTCTACTTTTGAGTATATTTGTCCTGGCCGGTGGATCTTTTAGTCTGAATGCCCTGGAAATACTCAAGCTGATACTGTCCATCTCGGTGACCAATTCCTTGGTCGGACTGCTCATCGGGGATATCGCCGACAACGAAGGTGTGGCCATTCTGGTTTCACTGTTCGTCTCCTTCCCGTTGATGCTGCTCTCCGGTCTATTCTTCCCTCTACAGACGATGCCTTCCTTCGTCCAGTTCATAATCAAGGCACTGCCCCTGCACTACCAGATAGGAGCGGCGAAATCGGTTCTCCTCTTCGGACAGTCCCTGAAATGGTCCTCCTTTTACGCGGACGTTCCCCTGTTCTTCCTCGCCTACTATACGATCCGTAAAAATGTTTGATCAGAATCTAGACATTAGCTTTAAATTTTAACTTCTCCAATAGTATTACGGTGAGCTGGAGAGAGGCCACGGGAATTTCGCATGAAGCCCTTTCCGTCACAGGAAAGGACTTGAACTTCCTGAGGAAGCTCCGTCCACCTACTGCGCTGCGATTGCAGCGCGGCGTCATCCCAGGATCGCAAGATTCCGTGCCGAGAGGCAATGGATCCGGGAGCAGAAACGATATTCAGACAGGTTAAGGATGAAGCGACGTTCCCTGCTCTGAAGTGAAACGGGCTCGGATCTGGGTGGTGCAAGACCAAATAGGCTCCGGGCGATGGATGTGGACTTGTCCGCATCGGTTTACTGGAGCGGGTAGGTCGCTAAGATGGCATGCTTCGCGCATGTCCATCGGAGATGAATGCCTCGAGAACAGAAGACGGGCTACTCCCAGCACACCACTAATTCTCAACAAAAATGATATAAGACCGAAAGGAAAACAACAATTTAGATAGAGATGAAACCGGAGGTAATATCGTTCGACGTGGACGGGACGCTGGCCAGAAAAGATTTCATCGATGAGTTCTACTTCGAGGTCGTGCCGAAGCTGTACAAAGAATATCACGACATGAGCTTCGAGGCGGCTCTGGAGGCGGTCAAGGAAGCGTACGACGGTGTGGGACCGAACAACATCAACTGGTACAAGCCAAGCTACTGGGTCGAGAGATTTGGCTTCGAGGAGAGCGCCCAGGAACTGATAGAAAGGGCAAAGCACACCCAAGAAATCTATGAGGAGACGGAAGAAGTGCTGAAAAAACTGCAGAACTATCGATTGATCGTGATATCTAACGCACCGATGGAATTTGTCAACGTCCAACTGGAAGACACAAAGGATTACTTCGACGAGATCTATTCCTGTGTCTCACACTTCGATAAGACGAAGAACGATCACATGGTCTACGAGATCGTCTACGAGGAGATGGATGTAGTGCCTAAAAACGTAGTCCATGTCGGCGACGAATACAAGCTCGATTACAAGGCCGCAAAGAAGGCCGGAGCCAAGGCCTTCTATCTCGACAGAAAAGGGAAGAAGGATGGCGATCATGTGATCAATGGCCTAACCGAACTTCTCGAGATATTAAAATAGAAAAACTAAAAATTGCTTTTGTATGAGTCTAAAAGAGATAAAGAAGAAGTTTAGAGAATGGAGGGAAAGGGTTTCAGAAGAGCCGTCCTACCCCGAGCTCTACGAAATAGCACTATCTCTCGTCGGGAATATGAATACAAAAGGCGAGACGATCCGCAGGTTCTGCCAAGAGGTCGAGCTGGAAAATCTGGACGGGTTGTTCCTTTCTGCACTGATAAATACCTGTGAAGAAGAGAAGATCGAACTAGCAAATCTAGAAAAAGTGGACTTTGTCGGCTACAGGAACCAGAGAAAAATAAAGATAGATGGATCCGTGGGTAGGCATCTCGGCGAGGCCATGTCCGAAGGACGGATAGTCGTTCATGGCGACGCTGGAGAAAGAGCCGGAGAAGAAATGAGTGGCGGTGTGATAACAATCAAAGGCGATTCAGGCCCCAGAACCGGGCTGGGCATGACCGGAGGAAAGATAATCGTAAAGGGTGAAACAGGTGAAGAGGCTGGATGGTGCAAGAAAGGCGGTGAAATAATCGATAAATAGAAAACTCCTCTTGAGCCAGAAACACCGTCCTGGTGCACCCATCAATTCGTTATCTGTCGGATGGAAAAGGTTTTATTCTTTCGGGAATAAATTATTAGTATGGAAGATAGCGAATACAACGATCCCCGGGATTTTGCCCGGAAGCAAGAACTGACAAATCTTTCTTCTGTAGATATGATAAATGACTACTTCGACAACTTCGAAAGGTTCCCCAACGGCGACAAAGAAAGGGAAATACGTGAGAAGGTTAACCGGGACCTGAGGAGGAATTACGGAGACAGTATAATGGGAGTGACGGAAAGGTCCTTCCGAAATATGCAGTTTCTCTACCTCTTGATGAAGGAAGAAAAGGAAGACTACGAAAAAAGAAAGGAAAGGTTCAAAGAACTGGCCAAAGAAGAGTTGGGGGAAGGTTGCGAGCCAGGAAAGATAAAAGAAAAGTCAGTCGAACTAAAATTTTGACTTGCTCCAAAAAGGACAAACAACTCTCTTCAAAAATATACGTTTCACGCTGACACCAAAGAACAGCATCAAGTGAAACGGCCCTATTCTTCCACACCGTGATAGATATCGTGTTTGGTTCTTGTAATACGAAGGTTTATCCTATCGTCCAGGTTCTTATCTGTCTTGACAGCTATCGATCTCTCCCTTTTCCGGGCTATCATTTCGCCATTTTTGCGACCCGGTGCGACTATCCGTGCGTTGACTCTCTCATTCTCTTCGAACTTTTTCTCGGGGAGGTCACGTTTCACGATGTTGAAGTCGCGGGGCGACAGATCAAGAACTACGTTGTATTTTTCTTCCCATTTTCTGAGTTGCTTGTAGAACTGGTGGAAGGTCATTTCTTCTGCCTTGGGATCTCTCCCGCTCCTGTAGGAGATGAACTTCTGTAGCCCCAGTCTCGGCCATCTGGATTCCTCGACAAGATCGAGCGTGTATTCTATAATTTTCTCCATCTCTTCGTCGTTCCAGTCCGGAAGCCAGACCGGAGCCACGAGTAGGTCGATATCGCTCTCGACTATCTTACTTGCTATATTTTTGAGATGGTTTGGATTGTAGTCCTTCACCGCAGCCAAAGCTTTAGCAGTTGTGGAATCCAGAGAACTAAGGGAGAGGTTTATTCTCGAGAGATATGGCTCCAGATCTTCAATATCTTCCTTCGAAAAGGGAAGTCCATTGGTCTGCATCGAAACCACTTCCACCTTGTTCATCTTACTTGCCTCTTTGGCCAGCTCTTCCAGCCAGGGATAGAAACCGGGCTCACCCTGTCCGTCTATATGAACCTCTACTCCCACACCCTTCTCCTCGACCATCTTCTCCAACTCTTCTATCAGATAGTCCGGATCGACTAGATAGTCCGTCTTCAACTTCTTGCTTCTCGGCCCTTCGGCAACGGAACAAAAAACGCAGTTCAGGTTACAGCCGGTGATCGGCCGGGCCTGGATCAGGTTCGTCCCTCTATCGATCAGTCCGAAGGCGATATGGCCGCGGAGTGGAATTCCGCTCTCCTTGGAAACGTAGACAAGCTCGCGGTCTGTGATCTTGTGTTTGATTTCCTTTTCTTCGTACAGCGAAACTATCTCCCTGTCACTGTAGTCTTCTTTCAGCTGCCCGTAGTCTTCTCCATCGATCAGGACCTGCATTATATCGGACAGAGTAAAGACTACATTCTTGTCTTCCACCTTCTTGTCCGTGATCTCCAGAGCCATCAGTAAGAACTTGTTCAGAAATGATTTAACAGTTTGGTCACTTCTGCGAGACCAGGAGCAGCACGAAGAAGGCTGTGAAGAAGAACAGAGCCCTGACCAGAGCTCCGAACACATCTATAAAGCCCATATATCGGGCGATGAAGATGCCGAGGAGCCAGCTGCCGACGATGTAGATCCTTATGTCGTAGATGAAACCGACAAGGTAGGCGATGGCAAGCGCTCCGACAAGAAGATTCAAGAGAAGGGCAAGGTAGATGCCAAAGGAATTGATGACCAGTGATACTGTGAAGCTGATCAGACAGGCAACACCGGCCTCGAGAAAGTATTCATCTATATTCAAGTCCATCACCCTTCACTCTTGTTTAGGAGAACAAAAGTTAAATATTTGGATGGTGCGGGGGGTGAGATTCGAACTCACGAAGCACCTACGTGCACAGCGCCCTCAACGCTGCTCCTTCGGCCACTCGGAACACCCCCGCATTAGGGTTGTTCCATATATTTCCTCTTTTTCTCGCGGCCCTTCATCCACTCCTTGTCGAGATCAAGGTCCTTCTTGACCGCCAGCGAAAAGAGGGCAAAAAGCATATCGTATATCTGGTGCCTCAATCTATCATCATTGTCTATTCCTTCCTTCAATAGTCTAAACTCCTTCTCCAGTCGTTCAATATCCTTAGCAAAGTCTTCGCCTTCGGAGTCGACTGCTTCCAGAAAGTCCCTTACTTCGTCCCTGTAGTCATTGAGACCGACCATACGATCACATTCTATTACTGGTCATTATCTTTTTAATATTTGATTTTACAACAGACCGAGATAGGCCCAGATATTTCCGCCCAGGAAGGTCAGGAATCCGGCCAGGAGGAAGGCAAATACCCAGGCCATAACGGTTCGGAAAATCTTTTTTGAGTTCTTGTTTCCTAGTCCCGTCGAGAGACCGCTTCCGACAACAGCAGGAATAATGGCCAGATTAAAGGAGACGGGAACGCCCAACTGGATACCGACCTGGGCTATAATACCCGAGGCCAGAAGCGCGGCGGCCGATCTCCGGGGACCGACGTTCGAGTAGTCGTAGGAAACGGCATGAATAATCTTGGGTGAATAAATCCAGGAACCGAAAAGGATCGCCACTCCACCGAGCAGGAGAAGATGGGAAGGAGAAAAGCCGAAGCCTGATAGAGGACCGATGGCAAGGCCGACCGAGGCCGCACCGGCCGTGTAGGCCACGTAACAACCGGCGAGGAGCAAGGTCATATTTATCGCCTTTTTAGATTTTCTCCGGGACACGAGCCTTCTCATGACCCGGGCCAAGATATATCCGAGAACTAGTGCTGCAACGGGTGTCAGAAACCAGAAGAGAGTTATATTTCCCACCGAGGACCAGACGACTTCCTGCCCGAAACTAAAACTGCTTCCAACGACAGCACCAACAACTGTAAAGGCCGTAGGCATCGGATAATCAAAAACTACACTGACTATCACCAGGGCCGAGGCCACGAGGAGTATAGTCGCCGCCTGAAAGATGCCTATGTTGCCGAGAAGAAGACCGGAACCTATCGTATTGCTGACCTTTTCGCCCTGGAGGACTGCTCCCAGAAGGGCAAAGACCCCGGCCAGAAGGGCCAGCTTAAGCTCGTTGGAGTAGTTACTGTTCACGGGGGCAAAGGACGGCGAAACACTGGAGGCGCCTATCGCTATAGCCATAAACACAGCAGCAACGACAGCAACCAAGAGCACAATTGTCATCTAGAATCTCCATCCATCAGTCCATTTCTCAATATTTTTCTGTACTTCTTGATGGGACTGTTTACATGAGTGACGAATTCATCGCCCTTTCTATCGAGACGGATGGAGATCTTGTCGGCATCGAAATAGCAGGAGTTAAACCTTAGCATTACGTCGGAGTAGATGGTCTCCTCGGTCTTTCTCGCAAACTTGAAGAAATAAGCCAGAAACGGGCGGAAAAAATCGGTTATGCTTTTGACAAAACTCTTCTCGCTTTCTTTGACACACTTCCTTTGCTTGGCTTCACCGATCGCCTCTTTCATATTTTCTTTGGCTTCTTTCATATCACCGGACAGGCCCTTGCTTTCTTTCTCGACTTTGGTATCGCGCATGGATGTTATCTCAGCCGTTCTCTTTTTCAAATCCTTTTTACTATCGCCTTCGCAGGGTCTCCAGCTCTCGAACTCCTCTATACGGTCTTCTTTCACGCCCATTTCTTCCATTACATCCTTTATTTTCTTCGAAAACTCCAGAAATCCTTCTGTATCGTTCTCGCTCTTCACACCTGAATTGGTCCTTTGAACGTTCTCTGTCACGGCGATCAACCAATTGCTATAATACAATAGATGGTCTTTAAAGCTTTGCCCGGATCAGATTTAAATTACTTCAGAGGTCTTTTCAGAGTGATGAAACTGGAAGAAATAATAAATCTTCTAAGGGAAGAATATGGTGTTCCGGAGATAGGGGACCGCGGCGATCCCATCGAATCACTGATTCAGGTCATTCTCTCGCAGAACACGAACGATACCAATCGGGACCGGGCCTATCGGAACCTGAGGAAAAGGTTCGATAGTCCCCAGGAGATCATGGAGGCCGATATCGAGGACGTGGCCGAGGTGATTTCCGTCGCCGGACTGCACAACTTGAAGGCGGAGCGGATCGTCAAGAGCCTGAGAAAGATAAGAGACGAAAGGAACGAGCTTAGCCTAGATTTCTTGCAAGGGATGGACGTCGAAGAAGCGAAGAACTGGCTGAAGGATCTACCCGGAGTCGGACCTAAATCGGCGGCCATTGTGTTGAATTTTTCCTTCAACAAGGCGGCCTTTCCCGTCGACACGCACGTATTTCGCGTTACCAAGCGACTGGGTCTGATCGACGAAAAAGAAACGAGGGAGAGCGCACATGACGCTCTGGAGAAGATTGTACCCGACCCACGGATGCAGGAGTTCCATATAAATCTCATCCGCCATGGCCGGAGAATCTGCAAGGCACGCAAGCCCTTATGTGAAAAATGTCCTTTGTCCGTTCTCTGTAAATACTATCAGCAAAAAAGGCAGTGATTTAGTTGCAAACTTTTAAATGTTTGTCTCTAAAAGTATTGCAAAAGAGAAAAAGAGAAAAGAGTTTTCTCAGTTAAACAATAAAAACACAAAACTGACTGAATAATAGGTGAGATACATGGGTATGATGATGCCAAGTGGAGGTAACGGTAAGATGGGTTACGATCGTGCGATTGTAACCTTCTCGCCCGACGGACGACTCTTCCAAGTAGAGTACGCCCGAGAGGCGATCAAGCGTGCCGCGACTTCCCTAGGAATTAAGTTTGAAGACGGTGTAGTCCTAGCTGGACTCAGAAATTTCGACAAGCTCTCCAGCGAAGAAGGAAACAAGAAAGTCCATCAGATCGACGAAGCAATCGGAGCGGCTTCCGCCGGACTGATTGCAGACGGGAGAATCCTAGTCGACCAGGCCAGAACCGAGGCACAGATCTACAGGATCTCCTACGAGGAACCGATCGATGTCCGGTCGATGGCCGAGAAGATGGGCGACACAATGCAGCAGCACACCAAATACGGTGGTCTGAGGCCGATGGGAGTTTCCTTCCTGATCGGAGGCTATGACGAAGTGCCGAAGTTGTTCGAGACGGACGTTGGCGGAGAAATATACGGTTGGAACGCACAGGCCATTGGAAAGGATCGTGAAAAATGTCGCGAGAAGCTTGAGAAGGGATGGAAAGAAGGTATGAGTGAAGAAGAAGCGATCGAACTGGCCGTCGAATGTCTGGGCAAGGAAGACATGACGATCAGAGCAGCAGTGATCGACAAAGATGGCTACAGAGAACTCAGTAAAGATGAATTAGACAAATATATGTGATCCAATGATATCCGTTGACGAGGCCGTGATAGCCCGACTGGATTCTCACGGCAAGCACTTCGAGATTCTTGTCCATCCAGAACGGGGACTGGAAGTCAAGAAGGGCAAGGACATCGATCTGGACGACCTGGTAGCGATGAACGATGTCTATGGGGATGTGGAAAAGGGCAAGAAAGCAAGCCAAGAAGAACTGAACGAGGTCTTCGGAACCAACGACTTCAAGGAGATCGCCTATAAGATTATCCGCAAAGGCGAAGTGCAGCTTACGACACAGCAACGCAAGGAAATGAGGGAGCGGAAACGAAAGGAGATCGCGAACACCATTGCAAGGAGGGCTGTGAACCCACAGACAGATAAACCACACCCTCCGAAGCGGATCATGAACGCCATGGACGAGGCCGGTGTTCACGTCGACGAAACCATGGATGCAAAGGATCAGGTTTCCGACGTTATCGATGCGCTAAGACCTATAATACCTATATCCATCGAGACGATACGTATTGCTGTCCGTGTACCAGCCGAATACGCAGGCAAAGCATCAGGAAGTTTGCGAGACATTGGCAAGCTTCAGAAAGAGGAGTGGAGGAACGATGGTTCCTGGATGGCTGTAGTAAAGATGCCAGCCGGACTTCAGGACAAGTTTTATAAAAAAGTAAATTCATTGACAAAGGGAAACGCCGAAACTAAGGTTATGAAAAAAGATAATTGAAAAGAAAAACAAAAAATTGTGAGGTTTGAATTATGAGCGAAATCAAAATAGAAGACAAAGCAGGGGTTCTGCCCGGCGACGAGCTCGCAACGGGCTCAGAATATCTGGCCGGCAGAGGCTGCTTCAAAGAAAACGATACGGTAAAATCAAAATTTTTAGGAACAGCTAGAATAAAAAACAAAAAATTCAACGTCGTTCCTTTGGCCGGAGTCTACATCCCGGAAAAAGGTGACAAAGTAATCGGAAGGATCACAGGAGTGCAGGTTTCTTCCTGGTGGGTTGAAATAAATTCACCGTACGATGGATTCCTACCGTTGTCGGAAGGCACGGAAGAATTCGTCGACCTGGATAAAACCGAACTCTCCGAAATCTACGACGTGGGCGACATCGTCTACGCCGAAGTGATCCGGGTCACCAAGGACAAGGACGTCAAGTTATCGATGGACAGTAGAATGTGCAAAGAACTGAACGGAGGAACAATCGTCCGCATCCGACCATCCCGTGTACCGAGATTGATCGGCAAGGGTGGGTCGATGGTCAAGATGATCAAGGACAAGACAGACACACAGATCATCATCGGTCAGAACGGAGTCGTCTGGGTAAACGGAGACAAGATCGAACTAGCCGAAAAGGCGATCAAGATGGTAGACAAGAACGGTCACATGGAAGGACTGACGGATAAAGTAAGAGAAATGTTAGAAAGTGAGAGTGAATAAAATGACTGAAGATATGGAATTCATAAAAGACGGAAAACGAATGGATGGAAGAGAAGTGGACGAAGTCCGTGAGATGGAAGCCAAGGCCGGTATTCTTGAGAATGCCGATGGTTCTGGATACTTCCGCATGGGCAAGACGGAGGCAGTAGCCGCCGTTCAGGGTCCACGTGAACTCCATCCGCAACACATGCAAAAAGCAAAAAGAGCTATTCTAAGATGTAGATACAGTCTTACACCCTTCTCCACAGAAGACCGTGTGAGACCGGGACCGTCCCGACGTAGCCGAGAAATCAACAAGGTTGTTCGGGACGCACTGTCCTCTGTCATCTTTCTGGAAGAGTTTCCCAGCGCAACGATCGACCTCTTCACGGATGTGATCACAGCCGACGCGGGAACGAGATGTGTGGCTCTCAACGCCGGAGCAATTGCTCTGGCCGACGCCGGGATCCCAATGAAGGGACTTGTCTCGGCCTGTGCCGCAGGCAAGGTTGACGATACAGTCGTGCTGGACGTGATGTCCGAAGAAGACAAGTACGGTCAGGTCGACCTACCGGTCGCAATCAGCCACAACAACGACCAGATTACGTTGATGCAGATGGACGGTATAGCCAGCGAAAAAGAGATGGACGAGATGATCAAGCTGGCCAAAAAAGGCTGTAAGATGGTCTACGAAAAACAGAAAGAAGCACTAAATGAAGAATTTGAAGGTGAGATAAATGGGTAAAATGGAAATCACTGACATGGAGAAGAACCATATCAGAGATCTGATCAAGAGCAACAAAAGACCTAGCGAAAGAGACTTCGACGAAATGCGAGACGTAGAAATCGAAACAGGAATTGCCAAGAAAGCAGAAGGAAGTGCAAAAGTCAGTCTCGGAGATACCGAGGTAATAGCCGGTGTAAAGATCGACGTCGGAGATCCCTTCCCGGACACACCGGACGAAGGAATCCTGATGGTCAGTGCAGAGTTTGGTCCACTTGCCTCACCAGAGTTCGAGATGGGACCACCTGGCGAAGATGCAACAGAACTGGCAAGAGTTGTCGACCGTGGACTGAGAGAATCAGAAGCAGTTGACTTCTCGGAGCTGTGCATCAAAGAAGGCGAGAAGGTGTGGAAGATTATGGTCGATATCCATATCCTGAACCACGCCGGAAACCTGATGGACGCTTCAGCCCTAGCGGCTGCCAAGGCGATCCACGAAGCCAAGATTCCAGTCTACGAAGACGGCAAGGTAAACCACGAAGAACTGGACAAAGATTTAAAAGTCTTGAAGACTCCAATTGCCTGCACCATAACAAAGATCGAGGACAAGCTACTGGTCGACGCCGACCTCAAAGAAGAAAAGACGAGCGACGCCGAGATCACAGTGACCTGGATCGAAGAGGGACTCTGCTCAATCCAGAAGCGAGGTTCGGGTGGTTTCACTCCGGAAGAGATCAAAGAAGCATTCAAGCTCGCCAAGGAAAAAGCATCTGAACTGAGAGAAAAACTAGGTGAATAAAATGGCAAAAGGCTCTTCAGGCCGATACAGATCAAGATACGGAAAGAAGATTCGGGACAAGATTTCCGAAATCGAGGAAGGCCAGAAGTCCAGCTACGCCTGCCCGGAGTGCGGGGAAGAAGCGGTAGTCAGAGAGGCCAAGGGTATCTGGAAGTGCAAAAAGTGCGGCGAAAAGTTCGCCGGAGGAGCCTGGAAGCCAAAAACAGGTGCACAAAAAATGGTTAAAAAGGCCATAAAGAAATCAGGCGGTGAAGAATGAGCTACAAATGTCTAAAGTGCGAAGAAGAAATAGAAGAAGACGATCTCCGTCGTAGGATTAGATGTCCTTACTGCGGATACCGTATTCTGAAGAAGAAGCGGATGGAAGCCGTTAAAGAAGTCAAAGCCAGGTAAAAATGAAGGCAAGGCTTAACATTCCCACTAACGATTCTGAGATTGTCAAGCAGGCAATAGAAGTCGATATTCAGAACAGGGGGCGGCTCAATTCAAAAATAAGAGCCGAAGATGAACTGGAAATAGTGATCGAATCAGAGAAACTGTCCGGGCTCAGGGCAGGTCTAAATACATACCTAAGGTTAGTCCAAACATCACAGACAGCTATACACATTTAAACAGGAGGTGATAATTTGCCACAACAGCCTAACTTACCACCGGAAGCACAGAAGAAGCTTCAGGAACTACAACAGTTTCAGCAACAGCTACAGCAGATAGGGCAGCAGAAGCAGCAGATGCAGATGGAGAAGAGAGAGCTCAACAGGGCTCTGGACGCACTGGAAGAGTCCGAAGAGGATGACGATGTCTTCAAAGTAGTCGGACCGGCCGTCATCAAATCAACAAGAGATGACCTCAAAGACGAGTTCAAGGAAAAGAAAGAGTCAATCGACGTCAAGGTCAGTTCTCTAGAAAAGAAGGAGTCACAGATTCAGGAAAAAGCACAGAAGAACCAACAGGAGCTTCAGAAGACGTTGACCGGCGGTGCTGAAGAAGACCAAGCCAGCTAACCAACCCTTTTATTTAAATTTCCTTTACTATTTCTTTTTGTAATATGAAACTACTACCCAGACTAGAGAACAAGGAAAGGATATTGATCCTGACCCACCACAATGCAGACATAGACGCAGTCGGTTCAGCCATAGGCCTTTACGAGATGACAGGAAAAGATGTAGATCTGGCCGCAACCGAATCGATCTCCAAAGGAGCAAAAGATCTGGCCGAAGGATATCCATTTCAGATAAACCCCGAGCTGGGAAATTATGAGCTGATAATCGTTCTCGACTGCTCCTCTAAAGAACAGATAGAACCGCTGGACATCGAAGACAGTTCGGCTGAAATCATCGTCATCGATCACCACAGTCCGGGCAACCTAGAAGATATCGCAGACGAATCTTGGATAGAACCTGACTTCAAATCAACGGCGGAGATGATCTACCAAATCGGAGAGGATGAGTTTGAAATAAAGGAAAGGGTGGCAACAGGATTGATCTGTGGTATGGTGGCTGATACGTCACATCTCAAGCTGGCCGAACCGAAACATTTCCGATATATCTCAAAACTTCTCGAACTATCGGAGAAAAGCTACTCGGATATATTATCTGTACTATACCATCCGCCTGATTTTTCGGAGAGGATTGCCAGGGTAAAGGCTGCCTCGCGTATCCGAGGTTATCGTTTCGGCAAGAAAATAGTTGTCTTCTCCTCCATCGGATCCTTCGAAGCTGCCTCGGCCCGCGCTTTCCTCCGTCTGGGAGCCGACATAGCGATTGTTTTCTGCCCGAGGAAGGACCAGCTGAGGATCAGCGCCCGCTGCAGACGGAACCTGGTCGACGAGATTCATCTGGCTGACGATCTCTTCTCCCCGCTGGAGAACAAGTTCGCGGGATCGGCCGGGGGCCACGATGCAGCTGCCTCGGCCAACCTCAAGGACGCCGACAAAGAGGATGTATTCTCCAAAATCATCGATCGCCTGGAAGAAATTCTAGGAGAGAATCACAGAAAGCTCTAGGTCTCAACAAAAATTTTTTATATTTAAGTCCATATACTTTAGTAATTCCTTATGTCACAACAAGAAACGGTGATGCTCATGAAAGATCTGGAACCGATTATCGAGTCCTTGAAGAACGTGTCCGAAGATAGCTCAGTTCCGAACAACATCCGCAAGGACTGCAAGGAATGTATTGAAATATTGAAAGAGAAGGACGACGACCTTTCTGTCAAAGTCAACTCCTGTACTTCCATATTGGACGAGGTCTCCAACGATGCAAATATACCGATGTACACGAGAACCCAAATCTGGAACATCGTCTCCATGCTGGAATCTTTCAGCATGAGCAATGATTAGTTTTAAATATACTCCAAATTTAAATTTACAAAGGTGAGAACGTGCCAATTAAAGATCTATTAGGAAAAAGCAGTAACAAGATTGAAGAAGACGAACTTCTCGAACTTTCCGAGGAGCTAGGTGAAAGAGAAGCAAAAGCTGTTCCGATAAAGATAGTCCATCTCGAGGACTACAAGGACGCCGAATCCGTTCAGCGCTCCGTCCGTGAGGGCAAGATTGTATTTGTCAAGATAAAGACCCTCAAGGAAAAGGACATGGGCGACCTGAAGCGGGCCATCGAAAGGATCCGAAAGACATGTACTGCAGTAGACGGAGACATCGCCGGCGTGGACGAGCATTACATCGTTGTCGTCCCAAGTTACGCTCGAATCCTTAGAAACGACGGCGAGCAAGAGTGAACAGCTAGCTCCAGGTAAATTCGAGTGGTCTGGGCTTTTGCTTATTTTTTAATTTGTATCCATAGATTAGTCCTATTGCTACCCCACTCAAATGAGCCGAGTTAGCGATAAATGTTCCCCCCAGTGCTTCCATGGGCAATAAGAATATGTCATAGAGAGCAAAGATAATCAGAGCATGCCTGATCTTCAAAGGCAGCACAAACCAGATCAATACCTTGATTTCTGGGGCAATAATCGCCAGGGCTGCGAAGACACCGAATATCGCCCCGGATGCACCGAGGGCCGGAACAAAGTTTCCGCTCAGGTTGGAGAAAAGACTATAACCTATATTGGCCAGAAGACCTGAGATAAGAAAGATCTCGAGGAACTTCCTGCTACCGACTCTTCTCTCCAGCTCACCTCCGAAAAAGAAGAGGACTAGCATATTTACAAAAAGATGGAAGCCGCTTCCGTGGAGGAAGATAGAGGTGAAAATCGTCCAGGGCCTTTCCATTAGACTGCTAAACTTCGGAACGATATAAAGGAATTCAGAGAAGTCCTGGATTGAAGCCTGGAGCATAAAGACCAGAAAACAGATGGCTATAATTAGTAGATAGTAATTTCGAGAGAAGAGATTGAAAATTAAGCTAACAAGATTCGGTCTCTTCTTGCTTGCTTTATTTTCTTTTTCCTGAGACTGCAAGGGCTCATAAACGACGGAAAAATCTCGTTTGCTTCTCTTTTTGTAGTCTTCAAGTCCCTTGCATTCATGGTTCTCCGGCAATCTATGATCGGAACAGAATGTTCCGTCGCAGAACTTGCAGTTAAAGGGGATGTCCACCTCTTCACCGCAATAATCACAGTCTACCATATTGAACTTAACGTTCTAGAAGGATTTAAATATCAGGCCGACCAGAGGCTGGAAAGATGGACACCGTTTTTCTCTAACTTTTCTTCAAGGTCTTTCAACACTTCTCTTTCATCGGCTTCGATTATGAATTTCTTACAGGAGAATTCGCCCTCAACGACATCCAGCTCGACAGAGCTATATCTATCCAAAACCTGCCGCGCGGCCTCGGCTTCCCTTTCGTTAAGAAATCTAGTCTCGATTCTAAACCTGATAGGAATCATATTATCACAAAAAGTGTTCTAAAACATCTATATTATATTATATACTTTATTATTTATATATCTTAGGACAAATAGGCCTGGTAGTATCGATCTAAAGAAAATTAAAAACAGAACTATTTCAAGCGGATTGTCTCCAGGTTCTTGATCGGTAGTGTCTCGATGTGCAGCGCATTATGGACACTCCTCGCGTTCTGGATGGTGCTCTCTCTGTCACCATGAACCGTGATCACCTTGTTCGGTCGGCTCTTCAAGTTGCGGACGTAGTTGATTAACTGCTGATTGTCTGAATGTCCGGACAGACCCTCAACCGTTTCCACTTCCAGTTCAAGTTCGACCATCTGACGCTTGTTGTCACCGTCGTTAACGGGGATCTCGTCCCACCCCTTCTGAATTCTGCTGCCTGTCGTTCCCTCCGCCTGGTAACCTACAAAGATCAGCTTGTTCTCCTCGTAGGGAGCGAAGCGCTTCAGGTACTCCATGACCGGTCCTCCTGTCATCATACCCGACGTGGAAAGAACGACGCAGGGGTCCGGTGATTCGAATATCTCCTCCCTCTCCTCGTTGGAACCGACCCTGTGAAAGAGATCAGAGGTAAACGGATTTTCGTCTTTGTGGAAAATCTTGTGCTGAACCTTCTTGTTCAGGTCTTCAGGATAGGTCGTGTGGATGGCCGTCGCATCCCAGAGCATGCCCTCGAGATGGACGGGGACCTCTAAATTACCTTTTCTATATTCCTCGTCGAGTATACACATTATCTCCTGGGCTCGGCCGACAGCAAAGGAGGGGATTAAGACCTTGCCGCCCTTCTCAACCGTTTCTTCAATATTGTCGACCAGCTTCTTGACCGCCTCGTCCCTCGTGGGTTGGGAACCGTCCTTGCTGCCGTAGGTAGATTCCATGATCATGGTCTCAACACGCTGGAAGTTGGTCGAAGCCGGTCCGAATAACTTGGACTCTTCGTAGTTGAAGTCGCCGGTATAGACCAGATTATGATCACCCTCTCCGATGTGGAGATGGGCCAAGGCTGAACCAAGTATGTGGCCTGCGTTCTGGAAAGTTAGACCTATATCGGGGGTAATATCGCTTACTTCGCCATAGTCCAGGGCAACAGAATGCTTTATCGCCTTTTCTATCGACTGTGAAGAATAGGGAACTTCCTTGCCCTCCCGTTTCGCGACGTCCAGGTAATCAAGACAGAGCATGACCATCAGGTCTCGGGCGGCGGGTGTACAGTAAAGTGGTCCTTCAAAGCCGTATTCGTATAAGTAAGGAATGAAACCTGCGTGGTCAAGATGAGGATGTGATAAAATTACCGCGTCCAGATTTGAGATCTGAGCCTCGGCGACTTGAAGATAAGGAAATCCGTTTTCATTTCCCGGTTTAACTCCACAGTCCAGCATTATCCTCGAGTCAGGTATCTGAAGGATGAAACAGCTACGTCCTACTTCTCGACAACCACCGAGTCCGGTGACTCTGGCCCACTCTACTTCCTCTATCTTCTCGGAATGGATTCTCTTGCCCAGATCGTGGAGGAAGTCCTTGCGCCATTCCGATTCATTGTAGAGGACCTTTCTCACTGTGTCTACTACGTCGGAGTCGATAGCCGGAGCCCGTTTGACTTCGGGGGCCCAGATAGTTTTCTTCTTTATCTTGTCCAGTGTCTTACCGCCTTTACCGATGACGAGCCCTGGTTTCAGAGCTTCAATTATAATTTTTCCGAAACCGGGCTGGAAGGTAATTTCCCGGACACCGGCTTCCTCAGTTACTATCTCTTCCACTTCCTCTTTCGCAGTTTCCATCCCTCTCCGAATAGAGGAATGCGGTCTCAGTTCTATTCTCTTCTTCAGTTTCTTGACCAGTTTCTTGACAAAGCTGCCGTTGTTGAGAAAGATGTCCTTGTTTTTCGTATAGAGGACTATGTCGCTACCTTCAAAACAGACCTCAGAGATCATTGCATCTCCAGGAAGTCCTTCCTTGACTTGGTCAATTATATCCATCTCAGCACCTATATTTCATTCTCTTCATCTTTAAAAACAGAATCGAACTTTGGTTTATTCTCGTATCTTCTCTAATCTTGCTTCGACATCGTCGTCTTCCAGTCGCTCGCAGCCATCTTCTCCGATAACCATCACTGAAAATCCGTCTCCAGACGCCATATCTCTCTCGGAAGCACTTCTGATCGCTCGCAGAGCCAGCTCAACTGCATCCTCTTCACTCATGTCTTCTTTGAAGCCGTCCTGTAGGATACCATAGGCGACCTGACTTCCTGAGCCGGTCGCATAGTAACTGTCTTCTTCCAGGTTGCCACCAGAAGGGTCGATGCAGAAGACGTGTCCCCTTTCTTCCTTGGTGTCGTATCCTCCGAGGAGGAACATACCGAGGTAGGGCATCATCTTCGAACCCTGGAGCATGTTGGACAGCATCGTTGCCGCCGAATTGGGCGCCATCTCCCTGTCCCGCTTGTATTTGAACATGTTTGTTCGGGCCTTCATGTAGCGCACGATGGCCTGTGTATCGCCGACAGATCCGGCCGTCGTGATGGCCAGTTTGTCGTCTATCTCATAGACCTTCTGTGCTTTTTTGCTCTTGACTTGATAGCCCATCGAAGCTCTACGCTCCGTGGCCAGGACTGTGCCGTTTTCGAACTGAATTCCGACTGTAGTCGTTCCAGTTTTTATACTTTCGTTCTCTCTTTGTTCCATTTAATTCACCTTAGTCCAACAAGAAGAACCACAGGAGACTAACACGCTGAGGTATTTAAACTTTTTGGTATGTTGGTTACATTCCTAATACACTGTAAGTTATTTAAAAGTTTTGCTTTCAGTAGGACTTGGCAAAATGGACCCAGTGTTTGGCTTCCTCGCCGCAGTAGATGCACTTCTCGCCTTCAGGTTTTTCGTACTTCTCCGGGATATTGGTTATTTTGGCCGCCGTCTCGTCCTTGATCGCATCTTCACAGAGTTGATTGCCGCACCAGGGAGCCTTGACGAAACCGCCCTTCTTCTCGATGATCTCCTTTAGCTCGTCGTAACTCGTCGTTTCCCTTGTATTTTCTTCCATGAACTTCTTTGTCTTCTGGAATAGACTGTCATGCATCTCGTCGATCTGCTTCTTTACCTCTTCTCTAACTTTTTCTGTCTTAACTGTCGTCTTCTCGCCGTTGTCCCGGCGAACTATGGTCACCTCGCCGTTTTCTACTTCCCTCGGCCCGAGCTCTATCCGAAGTGGGATTCCTCTCACTTCCCACTCATTGAACTTCCAGCCCGGAGTTCGATGTTCTCTGTCGTCCACCTTACAGTCCTTCAGTTCATTCTTGATCTCTTGAGCTCTACTCAGGACCTTCTCTTTATCCTCTTCATTGTTGAAAATCGGGACGATCACGGTCTTTGTCGGGGCGAGCCTTGGTGGAATAACCAGACCCCTGTTGTCGGAGTGGATCATGATCATAACTCCGATCTGACGGGTCGTAATTGCAAAGGTGCTCTGGTGAACGTACTTCTCCTCACCGTCTTCGTCCATATAGGTTATATCAAAGGCTTTGGCGAAGTTCTTGCCATCGTAATGGTAGTCCGGTCCCTGGATCGCCCGTCCGTCCGGCAGAACATGTTCCAGAGAATACGTGTCTATGGCGCCGTCAAACTTCTCCTTTTCCGTCTTTCGGCCTCGGACACACGGTATCGCCATGTAGTCCTCGCAGACCGTCTGATAGGCATCCAGAACTTTGTCCCCGTCCTTCCGTGCCTCCTCTTCCGAGGCGTAGGCGTTGTGTCCTTCGTTCCAGAGGAACTCCCTTGTCCTCAGGAAAGGCGTCGCGTGTTTGAACTCCCAGCGGACGACATTGTTCCACTGATTGAGCCTTAGTGGCAGGTCTCGCCAGGAACGGATCCAGTCATTGTAGGAATCATACATTATGGCTTCCGAGGTCGGCCTTACGGCCAGTTTTTCATCGAGTTCTGAACTCCCGGTCTCAGTTACCCACGCGACCTCGGGAGTAAAGCCTTCAAAGTGCTCGGCCTCCTTGGCCAGGAATCTCTCGGGGATAAAAAGGGGAAAATAAGCGTTCTCTATGCCGATATCTTTAAATCTCCTGTCAACCTGTTTTCTGATCTCTTCCCAGATCGAGTAAGATAACGGTCGAAAAACAAAGCAGCCACTGACCGCAGAGTAGTTTGCCAGTTCGGATTTTTTGATTACTTCACGATACCATTCGTTGATATCTTCTTCTTTTTTTGTCGTTATACCTAGATCTTCGCTCATCGAATCACCAACTCTATTATATTTTCTATTTTGTTTTTAAGAAGTTTACAAGAAATAGCAACAACTCTCAGCAAATCATTTCTCCTGTGGAACACATCCACCTGCCATCCTATCACCAAACAACCGATTCTGCTCAATACTTATAAATTTCACCCTTCGCCGTCATTCTCTACACTCGTCGCACAACATCTCCCCTCCTTCTTCGAGGAGACAATGGGAAAAGTTTTCGCACTCGTCGCAGACCCCGACGTAGCTTCTCTTCATTTCTTCCTCGCTCGGACCCTTCAGACTGACCTTCATCTTCTTGAAGTAGCCTGTGTTCTGGAAGTCGAAGTTCAGTGTTGTCGTCATCTCGTCCGCGACCATCGGACTGAACTGTCTCAAGTAGTGGTAAGTCTCGCGGATGTAGCAGTAGGTACAGAGGACAATATGTTTTTTCTCGCCGCAGATGATGCAGCTCTCGAGTTGTTCGTCCTCTGTGTTTTCCAGAAGAAGGTCCTTTAGATCCTGGCTGTAGTCCCGGAAGTCCGGGATCATGAAGGGCGCATTGATCCTGAGCCACTTGACTACTTCCTTCTCCAGACAATCGATGCAGATAGGATGGAATATTTGCTCCACACAGTTCTCGCACAGCAAACTCTCATAATTTTCCATATTCTACACACCCCCAATTCCTAAACTAAAACTACGAAAAGAACTAACAGAGATCGCTCGGATTTAATATTATATTCTCTATAAGATATAAAACTTGGGGTAGAAGATATTTGGAAATGTCATTCCATCTTCTCGAGAACGGCACCTAGCGAATCTATTTCTCTCGCGTAGGCCGAGAAGTTGCCCGCCTTCAGGTAGCTCTGAGCCCTCTGATAATGATCCTTGGCTTCCTTCAAGAGGTCTCTCGTCTCGTCGGTCGGTTCCTCCTCTTCCTCGCCTTCACCGGTGAATATTTTCTCCAGGGATCCTTCGAGTGTCGGTTCCATGGCTATCTCGTCGCCGAAGGCGACGATCACCCGTTTCAGTTCGGGTATTGACTCGCCTGAGGAGCGGAGGAAAACCGGCTCCACGTAGAGCAGAGAGTCCTTGACTGGAATGACGAGTAGATTGCCTCGGATCACGTTACTACCGGACTGGCTCCAAAGCGTGAACTGTTGAGAGATTTCTGTGTTCTGATCGATCCGCGACTCGATCTGGCTCGGACCGTAGATCAGTTTCTGCTTGGAAAAGCTGAAGAGAACCTTTTCACCGTACTCGGGCGTATCGCTCTTCGCACCCAGCCAGGAAATCATATTGTTCTTGCCCTCCGGTATGAAAGGCATCATCAGTACGAACTGGGTTCTGTTCTCGTCTGGAATCTGGATCGTTATATAGTAGGGATCCATTTTCTGAGACCTGCCCTTGTAGAGCTCCTCTGGAATCTCCCATTTATCCTCCTGATTGTAGAAGACGTTGGGATCCTTCATATGGTATGTGGAGTAGATCTGAGCCTGAACGCTGAAGAGGTTCTGTGGATAACGGATGTGGTTCTTCAGGTTCTCGGGCATCTCCGAAAAGTCCTGGAAGAGCTCCGGGAAAATATTTTGATAGGTACGGATCAGTGGGTCGTCATCATCGATCATATAGTAGTTGACATCGCCGTTGTAGGCGTCGACCGAGACCTTGACCGAGTTGCGTATGTAGTTGAAGTCTTGGGAAGGCTCGGAGTAGGGATAACGAGAAGACTTGGTATAGGCGTCGTAGAGCCAGAAGACTCTCTTGTCATGGATTACGGCGTAGGGATCGCTGTCATAGTCGAGGAAGGGTGCTATTCTGCCCGTTCTTTCCGCTATGTTTCGGCGGAAAAGCATCTTCGAATCTGGCTTCAATGAACTGGAAACCAGTAATCTGAGATCGCCCAGGTTCATGGCCAGAGCGAGTTTGTTCAGGAGGTCGAGCTCCACTCCGCCTTCTCCGCCGTAGACATCGAAAACGTTTTCACCGCCCTGGGGATAGTCGAACTCCTTGGTCGTGGTATCGGTGACTACGAAATTATCTGTCATCTCCCCGTAGTAGATATCAGGGTTCTCGACCTGGATCGTCTCCGGGTTTGGAGCGCTCTTTGTGGTCTGGGTCGGAATGTCCTTCAGATAAAGAATGGGCATTCCTCCCTCGGAAACTTTGCCGGCCGGTGACATGACGACACCAGAACCGTGCGTATAGACCAGATGTTCGTTGGTCCATGTCTTTGCGCCGCCCGACAGCTGACTCTGGTCCATCTCACGGGCCGAGAGCATCACCTGCTCGTAATCACCGTTGAATCGGTATCGATCGATGTCAACATCGTTGAAATCATAATAGGTCCTGATCAGCTGGATCTGCGAGTAGGTGTCCTTCAGGGCTCTCCAGTCCCAGAGACGTATATTTTTGACCGTCCTGTTTTCCTCCTCCAGATCGGAGTAGCTGAGGTTGTATCCGGCCGAGAACTCCCGCTCGTCGACGTCGGAGAGATCGTAGGCCCGGAGTGTATGGTTTATGTTTCTCTCAATATAAGGCTTCTCGAGGTTGTATTCGTTGGGTTCGACCTGATAGGACTGGACCAGAGCAACGGCACCCGAGCCGATGATCGCAACCAGGACGAGAGTGCCTAGCCCGAGAAGCGAATAAGACATCTTATCGGTCCTTCCTCCGTAAAGGACGAGAACGCCGACGACCAGGGAAAGGCCAGATAGGATCAGGATAACCGGAAGCATGACATGGATATCCGCGTATGCGGCACCGAAAACTGCGCCCCGACCCGAAAAGAGTATGCTGTATTTGGCAAGATAGATTCTGACAGAAAGAATAAAGAAAAGCAGAGCTGTCAGTGGTGAAAGTCCTTTCCTGGCTATAGAGACGATTTCCTGCTCGTCTTCGTCTTCTTTCATCATCCTTTTCTGGTAGAGGAAGAGGTAGATTCCACCGGCCACAAAAAGAGAGGTGAGGGAGAGAATCAAGATATAGTTCGTCAAAAGCTCATAGAAAGGTAGCTGGAAAAAGTAGAAACCGATGTCTTTGGCGAAAACAGGATCGAGACGGCCAAAACTGGCCGCGTTCGCAAACTTAAGGTAGACCATCCAGGCCCCGGAAACGGCAAAGGCAGATATTACACCGACGATAAAGGGGATCGCGCTGGCCACCTTGAAACCTGGTTCTATTTCCAGGTCCTCTTTATCTAGGTTTCTGCCTGTTAGACGTATAGCCAGCCAGATAAAACCGAAGGCCGAGAAGAAACCGATGAGGGCAAGGACTATCTTGGTACTCAGTATCTTTGTAAATACCGAAAGGTAGCCGACCGCATCGAACCAGATGTAGTCAACCCAGATTCCGGCCAGTCTCGGCACCAGGAAGAACAATGCGATGAGGACAAGAACCAGATCCCTCATTTTCATATTATCCCAATTGTCTCTAAATTATAAATAATGGTGGGCCGGCCGAGATTTGAACTCGGGTCTGAGGCTCCCAAAGCCCCGAT
>JBKHHH010000007.1:0-24079 GCA_046539285.1 Candidatus Aenigmatarchaeota archaeon
TATTCTGTGAAAAATGAAAACGCTATCTTCCTGGTCGCCGAAGACAAGGAAAGGATAGTGGGCTATGTTACAGGGTTTATTTTACCTAGCAAAGAAGACGAGGCGATGGTCCACGAAACAAGAGTTGACCCAGAACAGAGAGGAAGGGGCGTAGGAACAAAGCTCGTGAACAAATTCTGCGAGCAAGCGTCAGAAAGAGGCGTAGAATTAATCTACGCTTACATCGAATCGGAGCTGAAATCATTCTATATCAAATCTTGTGACTTCAAGGAAACGGAAAACAACTGGATTGAAGTTTCCAAGAAAACATAGCAAGCATACCACTTTCTTTAAATACCGGAAACCGGAAGTATAACGTATGCCGGAGCTGAAGAAGACACTGAACCTGTGGCAGGTCTGTTTCTACGGTGTGGGTCTGATACTCGGCGCCGGTATATATGCAGTTATTGGTGAGGCGGCCGGACTGACCGGAGGCTCGTTGCCGTTTGCATTCCTAGCAGCGGCACTAATCGCTTCTCTGACCGGACTGAGCTACGCGGAACTATCTTCCCTTTATCCCAAAGCAGAAGGTGATTACATTTACGTGAAGAGTGCCTTCGAGAACAAAATTCTTTCCGATACAGCCGCATTATTCCGGATCTTCGTCGGCGTGGTCTCGGCCGCGGCTGTGGCTCTTGCTTTCGGCGGTTACCTTGCTTCCTTTGTTGAACTGCCGATAATTGCTATTGCTATTGGTTTAATACTTATTATGACGGCCATCAACTATTATGGCATCGACTTCTCATCAAAGGTAAACATAATCTTTACGATAATCGAGATGGCCGGGTTGGTAATGATCATCTGGATCGGACTCGGTTCGTGGCCCTCCGCCGAGGTGATGAGTTTTCCGCATGGCATGACCGGACTGCTAGAATCGTCGTTCCTCATCTTCTTCGCCTATATCGGTTTTGAGTCCATCGTCAACCTGGCCGAGGAAACAGAGGACGCCAGCAACAAGATTCCCCAAGCGGTGATAATCTCGATTGTGATCACAACTGTTCTCTACGTCTTGGTCGCCATCTCATCCATCGCTCTCGTCGACTGGCAGATACTGGGACAGTCGACTTCGCCCCTGGCAAAGGTTGCATTAGAAGGCTGGGGCGCTCAGGCCTTCACTCTGATCAGTGGCATCGCACTATTCTCAACTACCAACACAGTATTGATAATCTTGATCTCGACGTCCCGCATCCTTTATGGCGTCTCGAAGGAAAAATACCACACCTTCCCAGAGTTCTTCTCAAAGGTGGATCCACGAACAAATACGCCCTACATCTCTGTAATCTTCATCTGTATCCTGACCTGTTTGTTCACACTGATCGACGACGTAGGAATCGTGGCCGGTCTTTCAAATCTTTTTCTATTGATGGTCTTTATCATGGTCAATGCCTCGCTAATCAAACTACGCTACAAGAAGCCGGACAGCGATAGAGGTTTCAAGGCTCCAGGCAACATCGGCAACTTCTCCGTGACGGCGCTTCTTGGACTAATCACCTGTTTTGGGTTCGTTGTCTTCTACCTGATCCAGAACTTGTTGTAGAAGAAAACATCTTTCTCAGAAAATAAACATTTATATTTCTTGAGAATCAACTAGTAAATCCATGAATCAAAATGACATCCAAGAACCGACCGTGAAAGAGGTAATGCACACGGACGTAGTTTTCATCGAACCAGAAGACGAAATCAGCAAGGCAGCCAAAACTATGAAGGACAAGGAGATCGGCTCTCTGATCGTAAAGAAAAACGGGACGATTCGGGGTATAGTAACCACGAAAGACATCGTCTACAAGTACGTTCCCGAATGCGATCACAAGAAAGTCGGGGACATCATGACCCAGGACTTGATCACTATCTCTCCAAAGAAAACGACATCAGACGCTGCTTTGATCATGGTCAAGAAAGGAATCGAGAGACTCCCGGTCATGGAAGACGGTGAACTAGTTGGCATCATCTCAGACAAGGACATTATCGAAGTTCAACCTTCGCTCTATCTGGACATAGTCACAGGCATGAAACTAGGCGAAGATAAATTTGAAGCAAAGGACGTTGAATCGGAAGTCGGACAGTGCGAGTCATGCGGCAACTATTCAGAGAACTTGGAAGAAGTCGAAGGCCAGTTGATCTGCGAAGAGTGCCGACAGGAGTAACTTATTTCTTTTTTAGTTCTCCGCGGAGAAGAGCCAGTCCTACGAAAAAGGAAGCTGCGCCTATGAAGAGATCGCCGGGAAGAGAGCTATAGAAAACCAGGGGCATGCCGAGGAGAAGAAAAACTATCCCGAGGAACAGCTTAATTCTATTTACCTCTACGTCGCTAGGCATCGGAGAGTCCATGTCACCCTCGAAGTTCTCGACGGCTTCTTTTGCGTCATCGATCCTATCTTCGTCTATCTCGAGGATCAGACTACCGCGATAGCCACAGTCTTCACACTCGTAGGATGGTCTGTTGCCCAAAAAACGCAACCAGTCGCCCTTTTCCCTGTGGATTTTCTTGGACGCGCAGCGCGGGCAGATCTTGATTTCACTTGCCATAGTTTACCTTAACTCCCAATTATTTTATAGTTAGTCCATAAATTATAGATATGCTCAAGGAAAGGATCGACGAGTTCTACCAGAAAGACGAGGAACAGAGGGAACGGGACTACTTCTACGTTTCCGAGGCCGCCGACTGCAAGCGCAAGATATACTTCAAGATGAAAGGCGTTCCCAAGGAACCACTGGAACCCGTAGTGCGGCGGAAGTTCGAACGTGGCGATCAAATACACCAGGGCCTGGTCTCGGTTCTCTATTCCCTCGGCCTGGCCACGGCGTCCGAGATCGAGATTCCGGATGACTCGCTGTTCCACGGACGGGCTGATGCAATCGTTTCTGTGGACGGTGAGAACTACGTGGTCGAGATCAAGTCGGCCAGTCCCTACAGCTTCAAAAAGGCGGACGAACCGAAGGAATCATGGCACCGGCAGCTGCAGCTCTATCTCCATTACTTCGGGATGGAAAAGGGTATCATTCTGGTCGAGTGCAAAGGGACACAAAAGCTGAAGGAATTCGTTGTTGAGAGGGACGAAGAGCTAATCGAAAAAATTCTGAAAAACTTCAAAGAATTACAGGAAAAGGTGAAAAACGATGTCATCCCCTCAAAGCCAGACAAGAGCAACTGGAGCTACAACAAGTGCAAGTACTGCAAGTACCAGGTAGTCTGCGAGGACAACTCGGGAAATCTGAACGAGTACGTCCCCAACTCATAGCTTTTTGCTCATATACGGACCCTCTCTTTCGTAACCGAACTTTCGATAGTATTCACGGGCTCCGACACCGGAGATGATAACAATTTTATCCTTTCCGTTTTTCCTGGATAGACTTTCAGCTTTTCTGAGAAGTTTTCTGCCCAGACCGCTATGCTGGACATCGCTGTCCTCGTTGAAGGATGCTTCCGATCCGTAGACATGGAGCTCACGGACGATGGCTGTCCCCCCGTCTATCTCATCCCGCCAGGACTGGCCTGGAAAACGTAGACGAAGAAGAGCGGCGATAACGTCTTCCGTCGTGTCTTCGTAGGAAAGAAATATTTCCCTTCCCTGAGATGCAGTATAGCTCCTCTCTGTCAGTTCAAGGTCAAATTCTCCGGGATTCTTATTTTGTCTCGCTATTTCACGGCAGCGGATGCATCTACATTCCCTTCCCTTTTCGTCCATCTTCTGCTGAACCAGCTGACGGAGGTTTGATTTCTTGCAGCCGGCGACGATAGCCTGGACCGGGACATCCCGCTGCAAACGCATGACTCGCGCCCATGGCGGTATCTCTTCCTTGACCTTGCCGAGCAGCTCCATCAGTTCTTCGTCCGAATAGGGCTCATATTCTCCTTTCCGATATAGTTCTTCCAGTTCCGAGTTCTGGATAACTAGCGTGGGGTATATCTTCAGTGAGTCCGGCCTGAATCTTTCGTCGGAGAAGAGCTGTCTGAAGTACTTCAGATCCTGTTCTGGGTTGGAACCAGGAAGATTGGGCATATAGTGGTAGGTGACCTTCAGGCCTGCATTTCTGAGGAGGCGTGTTGCGCGGGCTACATCTTCAACAGTATGTCCTCTTTTCACTCTCTTGTAGATTTTGTCGTCTGGTATCTGGACTCCAAGTTCGACCCGTGTAGTGCCTAAATCCAACATATTTTCGATTTCATCTCTCCCACAGTAGTCGGGTCTTGTCTCCACAGTCATGCCAATGCAGCGATGTTCCGCTTCTTCGTTTCTTTTCTGCGCTTCCTTCAGTGTCTCGCTCTTTTCCCCGTTCAGGGCATCGAAACAGCCCTTGACGAAATCCTTCTGGTAAGCAGGATCGCGGGCCGGGAAGGTTCCGCCCATCACGATAAGATCGATCTTATTCGCCTTATGACCGGTCAGTTTCAGTTGCTCCAGTCTCCGCTCGGTCTGATCGTAGGCGTCGAACTCGTTCTGCTGGGCCCGCATCACGGCCGGCTCGTTATCCACGTAGGACTGCGGTGCGTCAGGATCTCTCGGACAGTAGAGACAGGTCCCGTGCGGACATTCTTGTGGCGAGGACATGACAGCAATAATAGAAACTCCCGACTTGCTCCGCGACGGACGGCGACGTAACTTCTCGACAACCTTCTTTCTCTCCTCATCGCTTGCCAGCTCAAGTACCTCTTCGTTCGACGGTATCTTGCACCCATGTTCCGAGGCTACCTTTGTCTTGAGATCATGAACCTTCTTTCTAGGAACGTCCTTTTCCAGAAGTGTCTCTAGCACTTCTTCTGCAACCTTTCTTCTTTCCTCAGAACGGATCATCGACATGGACGCACTACAAATTAAAAGTCTGGAAACTTTATAATCTTTGATTATGGAGAGCAAACAGTTCTACAACAGGATCGCGGATTCCTGGTACAATATCAGGCACTGGAGTCTGTTCCAGGACGAGCTCGGAGAGTTAAACGAGAGGTGGGACGAGGGCAAACTGCTCAACATCGGCTGCGCCCACGGCCCCGACTTTCTTCCCTTCGACCCAGAAAATTTCGACTTCTATGGGACCGATATCTCGAAAGGGTTTATGGATCTGGCCAGGAAGTTTGCCAGGAAAAACGATAGAAATTTCAATCTCTTCGTCTCCGACATGAGAGATCTCCCTCTTCAAGACGGAAGCTTTGACTACATTATCTCCGTGGCCGCTCTCCATCATCTTCTCGAAAAGAAAAACAGATTAAAGGCGTTGGAGGAGATGAAACGGGTTCTGAGGAAGGGTGGTGAGGCATTGATCACCGTCTGGAACAGCTGGCAAAAAGACTTTCTCTTCCGAGGCAGGGAGATCGAAAAGGAATGGAATTACAAGAACGAAGTCCTGTACCGTGATTACTATCTCTATAATTATCCGGAACTGAAGAAGGATCTCGAGGAGACAGGATTTGAGATCGTAAAACTATACCCGGAACAGGACTCCGTGTTTCCTATTAAGTACTTCTCAAAAAATATCATCGCCCTGGTCCGGAAAACCTGAGTTATCTAAAAAGAGAATGTGCCCGATCGTAATCTGTTTTAAGTTCTTTGCTTTAGATTAGAGGCTGTAGTCCAGTTCTTCTGCCAGTCCTGGTAAAGATTGCCGCCGTAAATATCCCCCTGAATTTCACCCTGATCCTTAAGCTCTTCGACCTCCTCATCTGCAAGGAAAAGAAGGAAGTCCCTGTCCCCGGACCAGGAAAACATCTCATATCTCTCTACATTCGACTCCCCTTCTTTAAATCCTGTCTCCGAGTTCAGGTAAATTCCTTTCATCGAAAAGAAAATTAAAATAAAAGCTTAAATAGCTCGACAGCAGAAAGAATACTGTGATAAAATGGATGACTGTCTTTTCTGCGACATTGTGAAGGGAAATACCCCGGCCTGGAAAATCTACGAGGACGATCACTTTCTGGCATTTTTAGATGTCTACCCGGCTTCAAAGGGACACGCACTCGTGATCCCAAAGGAACACCACCCGGAGCTACTGGACCTCCCGGACTACGAGCTGAAGCATGCTCTGGAAGTAGTTCAGAAAGTGGCCGACGCCGTCTGCGAAGCAGTTGACGCCGACGGGTTCAACATCCTCCAATCCAACAACCCCGTGGCCGGACAGGAAGTCTTCCATATACACTTCCATATCATTCCACGGTTCCAGGGTGACGACGTGACGATAGACTGGGAGGGCGAAGAACTGGACGACGGAAACGCCCAAGATTTATTAAAGAAGATCAAAGACTGTATGTAGGTGATCAGATGTCCGATATCTTCCCTGAATGTCCTGAATGCGGCGAAGGTGTGCTCGTGCCGTTTTCATTCGGCAAAGACGTTTTCGAGAAATGGAAATGCACAAAGTGTAAACACGTTCTCAAGAAAAAAGAATAGTTAAAGCTGATCGAGAAGATCTGCTACTCTACCCTGCCCAATTGCTTTGATCAATTGTCCAGCTCGCGGACCGCTTTTATCATCGAGGAGAACGATATAGATGGCTCGAAAGACCTCGCCGGCAGATAGACTTGTTTCTTCCTTGAACTGATATATTCTGTTCTGAAGCTCATCGGCATTCCATTCTTTTGTTTTGAGTTCTTCTCGCAACTTTCTTAACATTTCTACCTGATCCTCAGACAATTTTTCTCGTGCGTCGGATGTCACTTCCTCTTGAACCTGGATCACCTGATCCTTGGGCTCGTGATTCTTGACCCAGTTTCGGGCCCGTTTAAGTCTCTGTAGAATTTTCTCTCTTTCCTCTTTCGAGATTTCTTCAGGAACTAGATCCATCTCCTTCAACATCTCCAGAGATTTGCCATCTTTATCGGTTAGCTGGGCAACAAAAGCACAGGTATCGTAGGAGACTCTCATCGGCCTTTCTTCCGGAACTTCGTTGACAGCAAGTTCGTAGTTCCGTCTCATATTCTTTTCCCTCTTCTCCGTCCTCGCTTCCTTTTCACCGAAATAAATGGCCTCGGCCGTGTCGAACCTTCTGTAGTAGGTGGATAGCTCATCGATATCGAAATATATCTCCTTCATCGGTTTGGTCGAGAGATAAAGGTAGGAAAGAACTTCCGGATCGCCGATATCCAAGAACTGTCTCGGGGTCAGCCCTCTTCTTCCCGAGGAGGTCATCGTTTTGACATCGCCGTCGCTCTTCCAGTAAACCCAGTTGTAGGCGAAACCGGCCGGGTAGTTCAGACCGAATTCCTTGCAGATGGCGATACAGGAGTCACGGGAGCCGCCTGGCGTGGCGTGGTCCTTGCCGTAGGGCTCGAAATCTATCCTCAGCACGTGCCAGAGAGCGGCCCATTCAAGTCGCCAGGAAAGCTTGCCCTTTTCGATATCGGACCAGCCTTCGTCTCCGCAGGCCTTGCATCTATACTTGACCTTACCTCTTTCGAAATCTATTTCCAGGGCCTCGGTTTTATCGATCCTATTGCATTCGTCGCAGATCGGATCAAAGGGGATCCATCCTTCTGGATGAGGATTCCTCTTTCTGTATTTGTTGATAATCTTCCTTGCCTTCTCCTTATTTTCGAGAAAGGTTCTCACCAGTTTCTTTGTTTCCTCCATCCTGTAGAACTCATGCGTGTCTATCGGATCCGCCTCGATGCCGAAACGATGGAAATAGGGCTGGTTTTCGGAGTTAAAGTGTTCCGGCCAGTTATCGTGACAGCCTTTCGGATCCGGAACGTCGATCAGTCTCCAGCCTGTGTACTTCTCGGCCTCTTCAGGATCTTCGAACTCGTTCAGCTGGCCGTCTTTACCTTTAAAGCGGTCTTGAGTATAGAAAACGCCCTTGAATTCGACTTCTTTGCCCTGGTTCTCCAGTATTCTTTTGACCCGGGAGGGGATAAGCAGTTCGCCGCGCATGTTGCCGATGTGCATCATCCCGGAGAGCGACATTCCAAAATTGAAGACATACCTCTCTTTATCTCCTCTCTCTTCGATTATCTTCTCGGCCAGCTTATCCGCCCAGTGTTGCTGTGACATACAGTTAAATCACCCTCAGAGCTTTATAAATATGGACCTGCCGAAACTGTTTTTAAAGAGAAAAAATTAAATGTAATAGTGATATTTTGGACCTGTACCTGGCTTCAGTGATCGGATTTGTAGTAGTCCTGGCGATACTTCTCTTCCGTGACCGGAAGAACGTAGAGGTCAAAAGCTACCTGATGTTCATCCGCCGAACACAGAGAGGCAGGGGGCTAATTGAAAGGATAGCCGAAGACAAAGAATGGTTCTGGAACAAGATCGGCATAATCTCGACCCTCGTTGGCTTCGGTGGAATGGGCTTTGCATTCTACTACCTGGCCAAAACTCTGCTGGAGCAGATCATAGGTGCCCCAGCCGCCGGCGGTCCAAGACTCGTTATACCGGTTCCTAGCCAGGAGGCAGCATTTCTCCCGGGAGTGATAGGCGTTCCTTTCTGGTCCTGGATAATTTCCATCGGACTACTGATGGTCGTCCACGAAGGTTCGCATGGAATCATGGTTAAGACAGTAAAGTCAAAGATAGAGAGTCTGGGCGTAGTGCTGCTCGCGGTGATACCGGGCGCCTTTGTCGAGCCCGACGAAGAGGATCTGAAAGAAAAGAGCTGGTTGGACCAGCTAAAGGTTTACTCGGCCGGTTCCTTTGCAAACTTCTGCCTTGGAGGTCTTGTCTTTGTTATTCTTAGTTTTGTATTCCTGCCGATCTTTACTACACCGGCTATTGGTTACCAGGGCTATGTGAATGCTTCGGAATACAACAGAACAAGTTTTCCGGCCCAGGAGGTCAATATGACGGGTCAAATACTATCTATAGATGGACAGAGAACCGATAGTTTTGATAAATTCAAAGAAGTACTCAACGGGAAAAGACCGGGTGATACTGTTTCAATTGAGACCACTGACGACAGCTACCAGTTAACTCTAGAGGGAAATCCGGACAACGAAAGCGAGCCGTTTCTCGGGGTTTCCTACGTCAGCGAGAGCAATGCCTTCAAGGAAAAGTATAGAAAATCGGGATCGAAATCAGGATTGGATGCTATCTATAAGCTCCTGAACTGGATCTTTATCCTCAATATCGGCATCGGGATCATGAACTTACTTCCTTTAAAACCGCTGGACGGAGGGCTGATGGTGGAAGCATTATCCGAAAAATATTTCCCGGAGAAGAGCAAAGTGATCGTGAGAGGTGTATCAGCTCTGAGCCTAACTCTGCTGCTCTCAATCTTCCTCTACGTCTTCCTCTAGCTTATCGATTAACCGGCCCACCTTTTCAAATAACTCATCCAGGCTTCCATCGTTTTTTATCTCGTAGTCAGCCATCTCGAAGGTTTCATCCTGATTGAACTTTTCTATGTCGCTCTCTTCCTGTTCTTTGAACTCTTCAAACGTCTCCGGGTCCCCGGGTCGGCTCCGGCCCTTCATTCTCTGGAAACGGTCCTCGGCCGGAGAAGTAATCTGAATAAGACAGAATTTCTCATCGAACCTCTTTCGAGGTACCTTGACGTCATGTGGAGCTCTAACACCGTTGATCACAAATCTGTCGCCAGGAAGCTCACCTATCTTTCTCGCCACTTCCCGGGCAAAGAAATCCTTTCCGTGTTTTTCCCTGTAGCCGGTACCTATCTTCTGTTGATTTTCTCTTGTCATCTCCAGGCCTTCCTCTCGGACATACTCCCTGACTATATCGCCCATAGAAATAGATCTGAAGCCGTGTTCTCTCTCTAAATAACGAGAAACGGTATCTTTCCCGCAACCGATCTTTCCTGTCAGACCCAGGACAAGCATAGGCTTAACTAGTTTTCTAGGTTTTTATTTCTTCTAGGACTATAGCTGGGCAGAGATCCTTGACACCTTTCACGCCGCCGATCTTGTTGAAGACCACTTCGCTGAGATGGGAATTGTCCTTGGCCCAGACCTCCATCATAATCATATGATCGCCCGTCGAGGTAGAGATACTCTTGACCTCCTCCACCTTTTTCAGGTCTTCCACTGCCTTCAACAGATATTCGGATTCGACGTCCAAGCCAACGATGGCCGTGGTCCCATAACCCATCTTTCCGGGATCAACTTCTGCGGTATATCCTTCGATCACACCCCTTTTCTCAAGAGACTTGACACGCTTGCGTATCGTCGACTCTGTCACGCCGATCTCATCCGCTATCTTGGTGAACGGCATCCTCGCATTTTCCCGCAAGAGCTCTATGATCTGTTTATCTTTTTCATCCATTTTCTCACCTCAAAACATTTACGACGAATTTCGTCAGTAAATCATTTATATATCAAACTATAATTAACTATATACATCATTTTATAAAAAACTTTCGTCATGGAGGTGATAAATATGGAAAACGAAAACAAAGGAATGCCCCTAATCGGGGAGGAATTCCCGGAACTGGAGGTCAAGACAACGCACGGAACCATCCATCTACCGGATGAGTACAGCGGAAAATGGTTCATTCTATTCTCTCATCCGGCCGACTTTACTCCGGTTTGCACAACGGAGTTCTACGCATTCCAACAGAGATACGACGAGTTCAAGGAACTGAACACGGAACTGATTGGATTGAGCATCGATCAAGTATTCAGCCACATGAAGTGGACGGAATGGATCGAAGAGAACTTAGACAAAGAGATCGAGTTCCCAATTATCGCCGACGACAGAGGTGAAGTGGCCGACGTGCTTGGTCTCGTTCACCCAGGCAAGGGAACCAACACAGTAAGGGCTGTCTTTATAGTCGACCCGAAGTCAAAGATCCGGGCCATCCTCTACTACCCACAGGAGTTGGGCAGAAACATGGACGAGTTCCTGAGAATGATCAAGGGATTCCAGAAAGCAGACGAAGAAGGCGTAGCAATTCCAGCCAACTGGCCCGAAAACGAACTGATCGGAGATCACGTTATAGTTCCGCCGGCTGGAGACGTAGAAACCATCAAGAAAAGAAAGAAGTCAGAAGAGAAGGGTGAAATGGAGTGCTACGATTGGTGGCTATGTCACAGGAAGCCATAACCCTCTTTCTTTATTTTTATTTTCTCAGATAACTCCTTTCCTCGGCCACGCCTTCAAGATCGATCTCTCCAGGTTCGACTGAAGTTCTGAATAGCCGTCCACAGAAACGTAGTCTCCAAAGCGAACGTTGTTTATAACCTTGTCTATAAGGTGATTCGTCGGCCGGACAGAAACAGGTCTTTCCTCTCTCTCGTAGTCCTTGACGATTTCCTTCTTCTGTCGGTGGGAAAAATTTTCTTCAGTCATCCGCTATTTTATCATTTGGCGCTAAGAGATATAAATCTCACTCGACCAATAAGTTTATAAGTGTTCAACTTTATTGCACAAACAGGTGATAAAAATGACAGATGAAAAAGTAAAAGTCTACACGACTCCGACTTGTCCATACTGTGACCAGTTAAAATCCTGGCTAAAGGAAAACGACATAGACTTCGAGGAGTTCAACGTACAGGAAAATAAGGAGAAAGCAAAGGAGATGATCCAGAAAACAGGCCAGAGGGGCGTACCACAGACGATAATCGGCGATGAAGCGATCATCGGCTTCCAGCCAGGAAAAATCGAAAAGGTGTTGAATGAATAAGACCTGCCCACCCGAACTGGAAGAACTGCTGAAAACAATCTACAGTCTTTCCCCCCAGGAAACAGAGATCCTTTCCTTGCTCTGTGAAGAAGATCTCAGAGTCAAGGAAATAGCAGAAAGAACGGACAAGGACCGCTCAACGGTTCAACGCTACATCTCGACGCTTCGGTCTGCCGGTCTCGTCTCACGGCGTTCAGAAAACAACAAAAAGGGAAAGGGACGTCACTTTGTCTACTATATTCAGGACAAGGACAGACTCAAAAGGAAAATAATAAACAGACTGGAAGAATGGAAACGGGAGAAAATGGAAATCCTGGAGGATCTCTGATGAGCAAGAACGGTCTTGGACTCGGGATCGGCTCCGGTCTGATTGCTTCTCTCTGTTGTATCGGACCAGCAGCCGTAGTTCTTCTTGGACTGGGACCGCTATTCGGGATTTCTGGTTCCTGTTTCCACCAGTATAGACTTCTCTTTTTTGCTTTGGGATTTATCTCACTGGTCTTGGGCTCGGCACTCTGGATCAAAAAGAAGGAAGGTAGTTGCAGTCTCGAGGAGACAAAGAAGAACAAGAAGTTTCTGGCTGCAGCCGGCATCGGTATGGTACTAATCTACATCTTTACAATCTTCGTTCTCGTTCCTTACCTGCACAATTTTCTTCCCAGTCAGTGTGCTATCTAGATCTTCTTCTTTAGTTTACAGGCCTTGCAAACTTCCTGACTGGTCAGCTCGCCACACTCTTCGCAGTGCTGGACCGGGACCTCGTCCGTGGAGAACCTTTCTCTGATCGCAGGCAGCAGCTTGTCGAAGGCGCGGAGGGCGGTAAACTTGGTCGAGGGATGTTCCTGCTCCATCTCGTTCAGGAAGTCTCTCACTTCGAAGCGCATGCTCTCGTCGACGTAGGGACACTCGTCCTGATGAAGTTCCAGGCCGCGCAGCTTCCCGTAGAGCGCGACCTCCTTTTCCGGCGCGTTGCGGAAGGGTTTGATCCGGGGAACGAACTTGCTGTTCTCGATCACGGCCGGTTTGGCTCCCAGTCGCATCATTCTTTTCATATTACCCTTCAGGTAGTTCATGAATATGCTCTGGATCTCGTCGTCCAGATTGTGACCTGTAACTAGTTTGGTCGCTCCCAGTTCACGGGCTTTCTTGTTAAGTAGCCATCTCCGGAAGACGCCACAGTAGGTGCAGGCCTTGACCTTGTCTTCCATTACCTCGTCCAGGGTTTTGCCGAACTCTTCCTCAAAGGAGGCAACATGCAGCTCCACGTCCAGCTCGTCGCAGAGATCTCTGGCGAGCTTCAAGCTGTCATCTCGATACCCTTCTATACCTTCGTCTATAGATATCGCAAAAAGTTCGGCCTCCTGCCAGTCCTCGAGAAGTTCGGCCATAAAGAGAAGAACGGCCGATGAATCCATGCCACCGGAAAGGGCGACGGCCACGGTATCGTCGTGATCCAACAGGTCTTCCTTGCGAACCGTCTCCTTGGCCAGGGCCTCGAACTGCTCGATAAAGTGGTCTTTGCACCAGGCCTTGCCCTCGTATTTGCGGTTTATTACGGCCGTTTTATTGCATTTCCAGCACTTCATCTAACCACCGGAAACCACAGAGACCGTCTTGATCCAATCTTTATCCTTTAGCTCTTCGCTCTCCGAGATGACCTCTCCTTTTCTCTCGACGAGGACAGTTTCCGGATTTATTCCGACCTCTTCCAAGGCCGCCTCTACGGTAGATCCTTCCTCCATCTCCAGATCCATCACATCTTCATCGGTCTCGACTTTGATCTGCATAGACATCAAGAAAACTGAAGAACGGAAATTTAAATAAATTTACAGCACCGGCAAGGATAAATAAAATTGTGACTATGCCTAGTGTATGAAAAAAGAAGTTGTCGAGAAAATATCCGCCTTGATCACGGCCGCCTTTGGACTGGTCGCGGCACTGGCCTGGAACGATGCGATAAAGGCACTGTTCGCCCGGTTCTTCGGCGATGCTAATACGCTGCTCCCGATGTTTACCTACGCGGTCCTAGTGACTATCATTGCTGTCTTCGTCACTATCTGGATCGGCAGGCTCTCGGAAAAGCACAACTAGGCTCACTCTTCGGCATTGTCCCTGCTGAACAGAGTAGCCATGACTATGATGCTCCCGGCTGCGCCTCCAGCCAGTATCGACATCATATCCGACGAACAGCTCGTCCCCTTTAGCACGAGTGCCGAGCCGAGGATAACAGCCGCCCAGATGATAACAACTCCGATGAAAGCTGATTTTTCTTCGTTCATGGTTAAAGACTAGGACTGGTTTTATTAAAATTATAACCATATTTCTAGACATGGACTACGACCGACAGGTAAAATTCCTCGGCGAAGAAGGACAGGAAAAACTTGAGGAATCCAGAGTGCTGATCGTCGGCTGCGGAGGACTGGGATCACATGTGGCCGACATACTTGCCCGCTCGGGGGTAAACCTAAGACTTGTCGACGACGACAGGGTCGAGGAAACAAATCTCCACCGAACCATCTTCCAGAAGAAAAACGTGGGAAAAGCAAAGACCGAATCTCTAAAAGAAATTTTATCTGATTCCTCAAATGTAGATATCGAAGCCCATGAAGAAAAGTTCAGGAGAGAAAACGGCACAAGTCTCGTAAAGGACGTGGACGTGGCTGTCGACTGCCTGGACAACATGAATTCTCGCCTTATCCTGAATCGAGTCTGCCTCAAGACGAAAACACCACTGATCCACGGAACCATCCAGGGACAGAAAGGAAGGACGATGACATTTACCTTCAGGAAAGGGGAAGCATGTCTGCAATGCCTCTACCAAGGCAAAGAAGATGGATCAGAGGAGGAAGGGATTCTCGGTCCTGTGGCTAACTTAGTCGCCTCGTTCCAGGCGTCCGAGGCGATAAAACTGATATCAGGTGACGAAAGGCTGAACAGAAGTCTCATGGTTTTCGACCTAGGAGAAAACAAGGTGAAGAAGATTTCTGTGGATACAAATAAGGGATGTGAGGCCTGCTCTTCCCAAAACAGAGGAAATCGAGCTTTATAAATATTGACTATATTAACAAAATTATGAGTCCCGTATTCAAGATAAACAATCCAGACGAGTATATAGACAAGATGGCCAAGAAGATCTACACAAGTATATTGAGCGAGGTATATCTAGACGGAATCGATGTAGAGGATCTGAACGACGGAAAGATAGAAACGATGGAAATGGATGAACCCGTCTTCGGGGTAGAAGAGGATTATCTGGAAGATCTAGGTAAGATAGAAGAGGAGATAGACGAAGACGATCTTAACTATCTTTCCCGGGTTTTCAGAACGGTGCCAAAGCAGATAGAAAAATTCAACAAGCTGATGGACGCAAAGACACAATGGGAGTCGAGTGATGAAGATGAAATTCTAGTCCTCACACCCAACGGTTACAGGCTCATGAAAGAAGAAAAATATGAGAAACGGGCAAACAGGCAAAAAGGCAAGGAGGGACTCGAAGAAGACGTAAAAAAGGCATATAGCTAAACATTTTTCTCAAGATCCTTCAGCTTCTCCAATGACTTCAGTTTATCTTTCTTCTTGACGTCAGCCTTCTCCAACGCTTCTTTGAGCACGTTTATCGAGTTTTCATATTCTTCTTCACCCACCGGTCTCGGATAGCCGTCTTTACCACCATGTGCATAGGAATACTTGGCCGGGTCCTGCCAGTCATTTTCCGTTCCGTAGACAAGTTCTGCGATCAAGGCCAGGGCCCGTAGCGACTTGGCGCCGACGCCTTTTGTAGAGATCAGTTCTTTGTAGTCCTTGGGCTGTTTCTGGTAGGCCTTTTCTAGATTGTTCAGAGTTTGTTTACTTACCTCGGAAAGCGAGACTTGATGCGGCGAAGGCATCTTCAGCTCCGGGCGCTTCTCCGCGGAAAAATCAAAGACAGAGGACTGTCCCTTCGGCTTCACATATCTCTCCAGATGAGCCGGGTTGTCCTTGACCAGGTCCAATGAGACTTTTCTCGTCTCCTTGGAAAGGGATGAGGCCAGGTTCAGAACTTCCTCCTCTTTTCTTTCTGTGGAGATGCCGCGATGTGGATCGTTCAAAAAAGAACTCAGATCGCTGGAGGTCCAGTGGTAACGACGGGCGTAGTTGTCCTCGGGGTTCATCCCCTGTTGAATCGTGATCCAGTTGCCTTTTTCGTCAAAAATAAAGGAATGATGGTAGAGGTTGTAGCTGTCCTGTAAACAGTTGGAATCGACCTGAGCCGAAATTTTGCTCGCCTCGACAAACTCTTCAAGCCTTCTTGTTGAACCAATATCTGAACTCATGATCTCATCCGGCGCCTTCCGGGAGGTCTTACCCTTGCCACCAACAACACGGATTCCGTGTTCCTTCTCACTCAGCGCCTCCTTCAGAGCGCCGCAGGTAACCGTCGTTGTCCCTGACGAGTGCCAGTCGTAGCCGAGGACACAGGCGAAGCTCTGGAACCAGTAGGGATCAGAGAGTCGCTGCAGCAGTTCTTCCTGCGAGTACTCGTCGATTATCACTTCGGAGATGGCCTTGGCTAGCCGCTCCATCTTCTCAAATAACCAACGTGGCGCCCTTCCACCGTGTAATGGCAGGGAGGCAGAACCCGATCTTTTCATACCGGTTTAAATTTATACGCGGAGAAATAATAACTTTAGTGATAGGATGAACAGGAAGGAAATCCGCCGCCAGTCGGTCCATTTCTCAGGAGTGCTGACCGCTATCCTGGCCTACTACCTGGGCGGCTTTATAGTTGGTCTGGGCGCATTGACTCTATCAATGGGAATTCTGATCCTCTCGCTCTGGGTAGAGAGGAAAGAGAAAATCAGAAACAAGATGCCTTTCCGGGTCAAACTGTTTGAAGAAATAGAGGATACCTTCTACAAGAAGCTGAACGATTTCGAGAGGGAAGAAGATCTAAAAGAGAGGCCGTACAACGGAGCCTTTACTTTCTTCCTCTCGATAGGAACCGTCTTTCTGGTATTTCCATTTCAAGCCGCCGTTATCGCGACTCTAGTTCTCTCGGTCAGTGATTCACTGTCCACACTAGTTGGTGTACATTACGGAAAAAATAGTCTTCCCTACAACGAGAACAAGTCCTGGCAGGGTTCGATAACGTTCCTGATCTCCTCGTTTTTGATATCGGCCTATTTTCTCAGTCCCTTGATGTCGGTCCTGGTAGCCATAGTGGGCACTTTGATTGAGTCTTGGCCGAAAATAAATGATAACATATCCGTTCCGCTCACCGTCGCTCTTCTGATTACTCTTCTCTAGACCGGAAAAGTTCTTCTACTTTCTCGAAGTCGCGGACGTCGCACTGGAAAGTTCTCTTGTCGGGTAGTTCGTCTTCCAGATCCTTTATCTCTTCTTCCTCGATCCGAAGCATATGCGAGGAGTCTTTGAGGGAGTTCTTCAGCTTCTTCTTTCTGTGCTGGAAGGCCGCTTTGACTATCTTCCAGAACCGGTCGCTCTTCGCTTCGACATCTTTCTTCTTCAAGCGGACAATGGCCGAATCTACTTCCGGTTTCGGATAATACTTGTCAGCCGGTATCGTGTCGAGAAGCTGCGTCTCACAATAGTAATTGATAGCCAGAGAGAGGCGGGAGTAGTCGGAACTGCCAGGTTCAGCCACCATTCGTTCGGCGAACTCCTTCTGGTAGACGAGAACGGCCGTTTCCCAGTCCTCTTCGAGCAGTTTGAATGTGATGGGCGTCGAGATAGAATAGGGGAGGTTGGAAACAACCTTGTTGAAGTCCAACTCTTCTAGATCAATCTCAAGGATATCCTCCTCGATCACTTCCACGTTCTCCATATCCTTGATCCTTAAGACGTCCGCCAGATTCCTATCCCGCTCCACGGCGTAGACGCGTGTTTTCCTGGCGATTTCCTCGGTCAGGTTACCCAGACCGGCCCCTATCTCCAGGACTCTGTCCTCGTCTTTCAGATCGGCGAAGAAGACAATCCGCTTCTGCCAGCCTTCGTCCTGAAGGAAGTGCTGGTCCCGGTACTTGCTGGGTCGGATCCCATACTTCTTCATTTCCTCGTGGATGTTCATACCAAACAATTAGTCTTAATAATTTAAAATCCTAAGAAGAAACTTACAGAGAGTTGGGCCGGTGGTGTAGCTACGCGAAAGTTTCCTTTCACTTTATAGGGCTTTCGTCGCTATAATGGTTCAGCATCGGGGATTCGGGTTCCCCAGACCTGGGTTCAAATCCCAGCTGGCCCACCATTTAACAAACTAGATGCTAATATTTCCGAAGTCCATCTGTTGAAGGCAGCACCGGAATCCTTTTCTCAGAAGATATGGTGGCCATCGATCAGGCCAGCCTGGACCTAGTAGGCAAGGAGAAGTTCAAGGAAAGAAATATAGACCCGGAAATTCAGATCAAGCACGCTGCAGAGCTAGGACTGGGCGAAAGGAACTACATCCGGAAAGACGTCTGATTCCGGCTTTCAAAGCGGACCCGAGACGGTTGGCAAAAAGAAACTGACAAACCCGGCTATGAGCCATATAACAACCGCGACCAACAAGGACTTCAGCCAGCCTATGTCGTAGAAATAACGTATAGCGAACAGCCAAGCCAGGCCTCCTAAAGCTGCGGCCAGGAAGCCGGTTCCTAAAAATGTGCTGGCAAGAGCGTATATCAATGAACCCGCAAGGGCTGCAAAGATAGCCGTTACAATGCCTCTCTTCCTGCCGAGGACGGATGTAACTAGATACACAATTATGCCGGAAACTAGTAGCCCAAGTATGAAAGCCGTCAGTGATTCAATATAAGCCATTTAATACACCACTGAATTATACTCAGGAAATCATATAAGATTATGGTTTGAAGGCTTGTCCGAAGCACAAAGTAAATAGAAAGATAAAGGGAAGGGGGTTAACCTACTCATCTGATCTTGGTCCCGGGACTGACTTCCTTGTCCGGGTTGAACAGGATCGGCTCACCGTCTACGTCCGCGGCCAGGATCATACACTCGCTCTTCTCGCCCATAAGTTCGGCCGGCTCCAGGTTGGCCAGAACAGGTACTTTTCTGCCAACGAGATCTTCTGCATCGTAGAACTTCTTGACTCCGGCCACAGACTGTTTGGTCTCGTCGCCGAGGTCGATCTGCAGTTTGACTAACTTGTCGGCTCCTTCGATCTCCTCTACTTTCTTGATCTCGCCGATCCTCAGATCCAGGTTCTGGAACTGATCAAAGCTGATCATATCGTCTTCACCTCCATTTTTTTCTTGTTCTTCGTCGTCTTTAAAGTCCGGTAGTTCATCCTTTTCGATTTTTTCGAACAGCGGTTCCGGTTCTTTTATCTTTACGCCACCAAGGTCGAACTTCTTGGCCCGCTCCCAATCTTCTTCATGTATATTTGAATCCTGGTTTAGATAATTCCAGATCTCTTCCGCCGTTTCAGGAAGGAAAGGTTCGATTAGTATTGCCAGTGATTTGACGATGTTGGCACAGACGAAGAGCGTTCTTTTACAGGCTTCTTCGTCCTCTTTGATCGTCTCCCAGGGCTCCTTTTTCTGGAAATACTGGTTGCCCATCGAGGATACTTTGATAATATCATTGATTGCGCGACGGAACTTGAACTCTTCCATGTTCCGCTCGACGCTGTTCATCCTTTCCTCCAGCTTGCGTAAGAAGTCCAGATCTCCCTTCCGGGGATGGTCGTCCGGAATCTCGCCGTCACATCTATCGTAGATAAACTTCAGGACCCGGTGAATATAGTTTCCGAAGGAATCAACTAGCTCGTTGTTGACCTTGTTCTGGAAAACATCCCAGCTGAAAGTCGTATCGTCGTTTTCCGGATAGAGAGCCATCAAGACGTATCGCCAGTATTCGGAGTCTCTGATCTCAAGGGCGCTTTCTAAGTTAAGACCTTTGCCCCGGCTTTTCGAGAACTTGACGTCCTTGCTCATCAGCCAGGCCGAGGCCATAACCTTGTCGGCGTAGTTCCAGTCCTCCTCCGTTCCCTTGAGGACACTGGGAAATATAACTGTGTGGAATGGGATGTTGTCCTTGCCCATGAACTGGACCATTTTTACGTCGTCGTACCACCAGTCCTCCCAGTTCTCATCCTTCTCTTCGGCCCAGTTCATCGTCGTCCCGATATATCCGATGGGCGCGTCGAACCAGACGTAGAGGACCTTATCCTCGTAACCTTCTTTTGGAACCGAAAAACCCCAGCTAGAATCTCTCGTGATACATCTCTCCTCAAGACCCTGGTTGAGCCAGGAAAGTGTCTCGCTCCTGGTCAACTTGTTACCGGTCCTTCCCTCAATCCATTCCTTCAACCAGTCCTCAAACTCCTGGAGCTGGAAGAAGAGATGGCTCGACTTTCGGAATTCGATCTCCTTTTCCTCACAATGAACGCAGTAGGGCTCGATTATATCTTTTGGTTCGAGCAACACGTTACAGTCGTCGCACTGGTCGCCACGGGCCAGGCCCCCGCACTCGGGACACTCGCCTTCAATCCAGCGATCGGCCAGAAACTTTTCACAGTTCTTGCAGTAAGGGAGTTCGATCTCCCGTTCTTTGATGTAGCCGTTCTCGTCCAACTTCTCAAATATATGGGATGTGATCTCTCTGTTCTCCTCGGAGTCGGTTATCCCGTAGTAAGAGAAATCGAGGTTCATCCTCTGGAAGAGGTCCATTATTCTCTTGTGGTTTTCATAAACTAGTTCCTCCGTCTCTTTGTTCTGTTTCTCGGCCTCTATTTCGTACATAGTCCCGTGAGAATCGGAGCCGCAGATGTAGATGACTTCTTTGCCCTTCAGTCTCTGGAAACGGTAGTAGACATCGGCCGGCAAAACTGAGCCGATTATGTTTCCTAGATGTGGTATTCCGTGGATGTAGGGTAGGGCTGATGTGATGAGCACCTTCTCATTATCGGACATAATACCCAATAAAATACTCTTCAAAACTTTAAAAATTTGCCACCCAATGTTAATATGGGTGTGTAGATGGAGGAAAAGGTTCAGCAAATTAAGGAAGATATATATTCTGCCTTCTCGAACACGGCCTCGGCCATCGGCTACGACGAAGTGCATGGAAGGATAATCGCGGCGTTGATCATGAACGAGAACCCGCTGTCGTTGCAGGAACTTGCCGACGAGACCAACTACAGTTCGTCCTCCATATCCCTTTCCCTGGACCTGCTAGAGGTCTTCGGCATCATCCGCAAGGTGAAGAAGCAGAGCGACCGAAAGCTCTACATCGAACTGGACGGTGACCTGCTCGAGGGGTTGAAGCAGGCGATAATAATCAGGATGGAGAAAAGTATTGTTGAAACACTGGACCATTTCGAAAACTACGAGGAGATGTTGGAAGATATGGATTCGAAAGAAGGCGACAAGATCATGGACGGCCTGGAAAATCTCAAGAAGCAGATCGAAAGGCTAGAAGGGTACGTAGAGAAGCTTTCCGAGGTCGAAATCCCGGACGATGAAAAATGACCGGAATCTGTCAGTCCTGTGGCAAGAAAGCAGAGCTACATACATGTTCATTCTGCGGAGCCCAGGTCTGCTCGGAATGTCTTCTGGACAGAGGCTGCAAAATCTGTAAAGGCAGGCTGGAAGGTAAGCTGGACTAAAGTCCCAGTTTATTGTGAATTCTCTGAGCTGCTTCCAGGGAAAGTTCTACAAACTCTTCGACGTCCAGACCGATCTCTTCGCAATAGTAGATGCGATCACGGTCGATGTTGCTGGCGAACGAGCTGTCGTCGATCTTCTTCATCACCGACTCGACGCGGACTTCTTCTAGTGTGGAGTTCGGCATAACCAGAGCAGTGGCCACGAGAAGACCGGAAATCGCATCGGCTGCGATCAGCGCGTCGGCCATCCTGCTCTCCGGCTCCACATCCGTATGCTTCGAGTTGTGGGCCTTGATTGCGCGCAGACAGTCGTCCGGAAGTTCGTCCTCCAACATTTCGGCGGAAAGAAGTGCATGCTTTTCCGGATTGTCCTTCGTCTTCTCGTAGTCTATGTCATGCAGAAGGCCGACCAGCTTCCACTTCTCTTCGTCCTCCTCGAACTCTTCGGCCAGCCTTTCCATGATCGCGGAGACGGCGTACATGTGCTTGCGCAGGTTTTCCGTATCGACGTTTTCCTTGACCTTTTCCAGAGCCCTATCTTCGGAAATCATGTTCATTTAGTTCTGGAGAGAATTATTTAAAACTAAAGAACTTCCAAGAACTCCAAGTCCTTCACTCATCGAAATCCTCCCACAGATCACAGTAGACGAGCTGTCCTGTCTTCAGCCTCCCAAAGGCCTGAGGATTCATGCTGTACGGTTCCCCATAACCGGTTCCAAAGTCGTCTCTGAACACCTCACCATCGCGGAACTCGTTGTTTTTGTAAATGGTGTTGAACTCCTCTTTGGAAATCTGATAACATTCGTCCCTCTCGAGGTCTCCATCGAAGACGTTTTCAAAGATATAGCTCAAACAGGCACCCTTAGGCTCAACTTCGTTCTCATGTTCTCCCAGAAGTTTGTGTGTCTCTTCGATGGGTTCGATCTGTTCTATCCTCTTAACTTGTCCACCGTGAAGAACCGTATAGATATATTCCCAGCAGGCCCGTACCTGGTGGCCGTACTCGTCAAGAATTAACCCGCTCTCACCGTCTATCTCGACGTCCCAGCCTTTAACATCTTTGCTCATCAAATCACCTCGTTTGCGACGTTCATTACATGGAGTTGTATTATAGATAACCCTTGATCGAAAAAATCTGTCAACATAGTTTTAATTTTTAAAATTGTGAGAAGAAAGGGTAATTATGGTTCTCGATAGAGAGACGGTCAAGGCGATCAACGACTTCGTCCGAGAGAGACCGAGGAACGTGAACGAGATAGCCGACAAGATCGGACGCAGCTGGCGGACGGCCGACCGCTACGTGAAGAAGATTTCGAAAGAGGAAGGCACGATCGATCTCCACACCTTCCGAGAAGGAACCCGCGGAGCCCTGAAAGTGGTCTACTGGCGGAATACAGACGAAATCCAGGCTTCGAACTACCGGGAAAAACTGTGGAACAAGATAAAAAACGGAAGCGACAAGAAGGATTTCTCGCCTTTCGACATCTTTGAGGCCGTCGATAAGGAAGAGAGAAATGCGTTTCTTGAGCAACAGAAAGAAGAAAACGTCGAAGCCAACCACGATATAATTGGGACACTACAGGAAGCGGAGCGGGAAGTCTTAGTTTTCTCGGGCAACCTCTCCTGGTCCACACTTCAACAGGACGGAAAGAAGGTGATCGACATCTTCCGGGAGCTGGCCGAGGACGACGTATCAATAAAGTTCCTGTCCCGTGTCGACATTACCAGTCTGAAGAACGTGGAAAAAATGAAAAAACTTAACGACGAGATAAAGAAACAGCGGACCAAGATCAGGCACTGCGAGCAGCCACTGAGAGCGTTGATCGTGGACGACAAGCTGGCCCAACTCAAGGAGAAGAAAAGTCAGAGCGATTATCCAGAAAAGGAAATCGAAAGCGACACGCACATCTTCTACGAGATCTATGACGAGGACTGGGTGGACTGGCTGCGCAAGGTCTTCTGGAAACTTTACCGCAACTCGAGCCCTGCCGAGAACCGGATCGAAGATCTGCATTCGATCGAGAACATCCTCCAATTATAGAAAGGTAGATAAGTTTTAGGGAATAATTTTAATGACGAGAAGCATGAGTGAGGAGGGGTTTTCTAAAGACGAAGCAATGGGTTTCTTAGGCGGCAGTATATCCAGCCCGCTCTGTACAGTCGGCGGCGAAGAGGCCAGCCATTATTTAGCTTTGAAATTATTTGGTGGTCAACCTACTATCGACTTTGAGAGAGTTGGTGGGATTTCAGAGATAGGATTCAAGGTCTCAGAAGCTAGCGGACATACAATTGATCAAGTAACAGAAGACATCGTTGCAGCAGCCGGGCCCCTATCTGTTCTAGGAATTTCCGGGTTGGCTGCTTATCATTCTCAAGAGGTTGAAGACGAAAAATCAAAAAAGTTCTGGGAAGGTATATCGATCACCAGTGCTCTATCACCTGTCATTTATGCACTTGGCGATTATTCGGAATTTACAGGCGGAGACTTTGAAACACTTTCTTCATCGCTTCCTTACGAAGCTTCTATTCCTTTGATGCTAGGAGGCGCAGCAGGTATAATCGGCTACTCACAGGCAGATAAGATCAAAAACTGCGTAGAAAGGGGAAAGAAATACTTCCAAGATTTCTGGCCAACTGATGATGAAAGAATGGAATTCGATTACCAGGATAAGAGTGAAGATATTTACCTCGAACCTGATCCTATTTCGCCCGAGGAATACGGGAAATTGATAGAAGAAATCGAGTGCCTTAAGAACTGTGAACCGGTAACAGATGAATGGGATAAACACATGGAAGAAATAAGGAGCTATGATATAAACAATCAGATCTTGGAAGAGGCCGTCATGATTTATAGAGAAGAAGATGATT
>JBKHHH010000008.1:0-23622 GCA_046539285.1 Candidatus Aenigmatarchaeota archaeon
TTGATGACGAAGATCCTTATGATGACTGTGGAACCGACGAGACCTGCTGCTCCGGCAGCTGTACAGATATCACTACGGAAAGCAACTGCGGTTCCTGCGGCGACAGCTGTGATGATGATCAGAAATGTAAAGATAGTGAATGCAAGGACGCGGAATGCGGTAATGGTGACTGTGAAGCATGGGGTGGTGAAACATATCTTACTTGTGAAGAAGACTGTTGTCAGGACGACTGCACCGGAGCCGGTGACAGCACCTGTCACGAAAGCTGTGCCGGTTATAATGGATGTGAAAATAAGACATGGTACGAGGACGCGGACGACGACGGCTGTTACGTGGACACGCAAAGTGCGGCCTGTGATCCGGGAAGTGACTGGAGAAGCAGTGGAAGCCATGACGGCGACTGCGATGATTCTGACGACGACCGGTGTTATGATTTTGATGAGGTTTGCGACGACGGTATAGACAACGACTGCGACGGTGATATAGATCACGAAGACTCAGACTGCCCGGTTGAGATAACCGGTATTTCGGTTTCTGATACCTGTCCAGAAGAAGATACTAATATTGATGTGGAATGTACTTCAGATCCAGGTGAAGTCGACTGTGTCAAGGCAAGCTTGGACGGAACCGACTGCTCTTGGCAGGATTGGACGGATTCCGACACAGCTTTGTTTGAATGTTCTGTCGGTTCCTATACGACCGAAACCTGTGATTCCGGCGACTCTTATACAGCAAAGTGTTATATAGATCCTTCATGTAGTCAAGAAGGAAGTAATAAGACGGACGAGGTTTATTCTCTTCCTAGTGGGTGCAGTGCCTACAGTTCCGAGAGTACTTGTAACAATGAAAACGACTGTGAGTGGTGTCCGGAATGTGATGGTAATAAATACAACGGTCTGGGTGGAGATCAGTGTGTAGCCTCTGGTTCCTGCACATACAACTGTGACGTGAGTGCCGACTGTGGAGCCGAATGTGACAACGACGTCGGTGGATGTGAGGATGATTGCGACGGAGACACAAGATATTATGATAGTTCGTGTCAGTCGGACTGTACCTGTTCTGATTACACAACATATGACTGTACGGACGATAATACGGACTGTTCTTACGACAGTTGTGATGATGATAACACAAGAACCGGGACTAAGGATACCTATACTTGTGATTCAGGTGACTGTGTTTACGATAGTACTGTGAGCTGTAGTTCTGACTGTTCCGGTGATCAGTGTTGTGACGGAGGTTCCTGTGTTTCTGAAGGGACCTGCTCCGGAGCGGAGATCTGTAGCGATAGTCAGTGGATATCTCACTGTGGCGACGGAGTCTGTAACTGTGGCGAAGATGTTGATAGTTGTCCTGAAGACTGTGGAGAATGTGGTGATGGCATCTGCGATTCGACAGAGGACTGGTTTTCATGTCCTGGTGATTGCAACTGCAGCTTGGATTCGGCATCCATCACACCGAACTGCGGTGGTGAACCTTGTAACGTAGGTGATACGGTTAACATAACTGGAGATCTGTCGGGTACTGCATGCCCCTCGATCGGACACTTCCAAATTGACGCAGAGAATGGAACCTGTAACATCGCCTATGAAGGCGATATAGAGGGAATCTACAATAACACAGCTCCCCTGGATCAAGACGACTCCAATAGCGTGCAGGGGACCTGGGAAATAAAATCCATATCTTCTGAATGTGCTGGGAAGATATTTGAGCCAGAGGAAGCTGTTATATATCCCGATAACAGTCCCAGCGACGGATGGATAGACGACACATCTTCTCTTTCCGGTTCCCTGGAACTTGCCGATGCCGAGACATGGTATCACGACGCGGACGGCGACCAGTACCATAACGACACAACGGTCAGTACGACCGATCCTGGTTCCGACTGGACTGATACCCAGTATCATGAAGAATTGGACTGCGACGACAGCGACGACACAATTCATCCCGGTGCGGACGAGGTCTGTGATGGTGTTGACAACGACTGTGATGGGGCTGTTGATGAAGACAGTCCCTGTGAGGATGAATCGCTGAGATGCATCGACGGCGAATGTGTCGCAGTAAACGTCTCGGCGATCGAGGCCGAGGACTGTATCTACGAGAATGAAGCCGGTTCTGTGAACTGCACGGCCAACGGTCAGGCCAACTGTGTTGAGGCGAGTATCGACGGGAGCAGTTCTAATTGTGATTTCCAGGGTTGGAGTGGTAACAAAGCCATGTTCGGCTGTTCCCACCCGACAAATACGACCACTGACTGCGGCTCTCCTGGTTCGGTCGAGGCCAAGTGTTATGTTGACCAAGATAAGTGTTCCCAGACCGGAGACAATGAGACCACGGACATACGAATCACGGATTCCGAATGCCTCGGCTACGAGGACGAAGCCACATGTGAAGATACTTCTGGCTGTGAGTGGTGCGAGAACTGTTCGCAGAACAACCCGGACGTAACCAGCCTTTACCAGGCCAACAACTATGGAGGTTCCAGCACCTGCGTTCCGACGGGAACCTGTAGTTACAGCTGCCAGTCAGATGTCTGTGGAGCTGAATGTAGCTCAGGTTCCTATACCGATTGCACCGACCTTTCGGGTTATGGTGGCGGCGAAGCCGCCTGCAACTCCACATGTCAGTACGATACCTCCAGCTGCTGCCAGCATGAGTGTGATGCCATCGGGGTCAGTGGTTGCGATTACGATGAAAGTGAAGATGTTTCCTTCTATACAGAATGTGTGGAAGGAGCCAGCGGCTGTAGGGTCTGGGACGATTCAGTAAACAATGATTGTGATGGCGAAGGTGAGGTCTGTGATCCCGATGAAGGATGTAGAGATTTTGAGGAACGTGATATAGAGGTCATCAGCGATGATATGATGGCCAAGCCAAACCAGTGGACCTGCGGGCCGATTACTATTGAGAACACAAAGTATGTTTCGGCTAAGGTCAATGTTTCCCTTTCCAGTCAGAGCAAGGATAAACTGACCCAGGAAGATTGGAGCTATTACTTCGGAGAGGAGGGTGCTTGGATTAGCGGTGAGGATCAGTACGATTACGTGGAGCTTAATGTTCCTCAGAAAAATGTAAACGAAGGAATCAATTCGACCAACCTCTGCGTCGATGTTCCTCAGGTTGCACCTGGATCAAGACATGTTGAGGCAGTTGTCGAGATAACCGAGCCGGTTTAGATTCCAATTTTTTAAAGCTTCTTTTTCTTAGGTATAGGTATGGTTTTGGACAAGGCCGTAAAGATCTTGGAAAGGGGTTACGTATGCGACCACTGTCTAGGCCGCCAGTTCGCCCAGCTACTGACAGGCATAGAGAACTACGAGCGGGGAAGGATCCTCAGGGAAGCAGTGGCCTTCGAACTGGAAACAGAAGAGAAGGATGTGGACGACGTTAACTTCCAGAGCATAGACTTTCGGAGCTACGAATGTGAGGAGAAGGAAACCGGGAAGTGCATTGTCTGTCACGATCTTTTCGACAGTCTGGACGGCTGGATGGAGAAGATATTGAGAAAGCTGCAGGGCTACGAGTTCGACAACTTCCTTGTCGGCTGTAAGCCGAGTGACGAGATGGTGAAGAGAGAGGAGGAGATCTGGGAAGAGATCGGTATCAAACACTGTGAGCCGATCAAGTCCGAGATCAACCGACTGATCGGAAAGAAGATCGAGGAAAAAACAAGCAAGAAGGTGGAGTTCGAGATGCCCGAAATAGTTATCCTGCTCAACTTCGAAACCGAAGAGGTGGAACTGGACGTGAACTCTCTCTGCATCTATGGCGAATATAACAAAAAGGTACGGGGCATTCCTCAGACGGTCTGGCCTTCGGGTAAATACGAGATCTCCGTCCAGGAATTGATCGATCCGGCCTTCCTGCGGGCCGCTGACGCGACCGAGGACAAGTTCCATGGAGCGGGCCGTGAAGATATAGATGCCAAATGTCTCGGCTGGAGACCGTTTATACTTGAGATACTGGAGCCGAAGCGAAGGGATCTGGACCTGGAAAAGGTCAGAGAACAGATCAACAGACAGGAGGAGGTCAAGGTCCGGAACTTGAAAATAGTCGATAGGGATAAAGTGGAGGAGCTGAAATCATGGCGGCCGGACAAGAGCTACCGGGCTCTGGTTAAGCTGGGAGAAGCTGTAGATGAAGAAGAGCTCAAGAAGATCGAGCAGCTGGAGACGACCCTTGAGCAGAGAACACCGTCCCGCGTTGCCCACCGCCGCAGCGATAGGACACGGAAGAGAAAGGTGAAGAGGATAGACTGGAAAAGGGTGGACGAAAAGGCAGTCGAGATCGAGGTCAAGGCCGAGGCCGGAACCTACATCAAGGAAATGATCTCCGGTGACGAGGGAAGAACCGAACCGTCACTGGCCGGGTTGTTGGACGTGGAGGCAGAATGCGAGGAACTGGACGTGATCGAGATCCACGACCGGGACAAAATGGACATCTAGCCGGAAACTTTAAATTTATAAAGCCAAAGTCTAATAGAAATAAAGAAGTGATAATTATGACTATATCAAAAGGACCACGAAAAGGAACGAGGAAAAGTCTGCAGAAAAGCGAGAGAGGCAAAACCAGGCCGAACGAATACCTCAAGGAATTTTCAACAGGTAGCAAGGTCAGGATAGACATAGAATCTGGTTCGCACCGGGCCATGCCGCACCCGAAGTTCAATAAGAGAAGTGGTGTGATCTCGGAGAAGAGAGGCAAAGCGTATGTGGTCAAAATCAAGGACGGCAACAAGACAAAAAAACTGACCGTCGCTCCCGAACACTTAAATGAATTGGAATAAATGGTGAAATTATGGAAGTAAAAAATGAAAAGAACGTTCCCGCCGCCGAGGCACGGAACAGCTTGAGCAAGAAAGACGAAGAAGAGATGTCCTACGAGCAGAAGATATGCCTTGACTTTCTCAAGAAGAATGTAAAGATCAATGTCACCGATGCACGCGATGCCGTTAAAGAGCTGCAGGACATCGGTCGGATCAAGGAAAGGCAGGCAGCTATGATTATCAATACCATGCCAGAGAACCGCGACGACGTAAGACTATTGTTCTCTAAAGAAAGAACCAGCTTGTCCGAGGAGGAGATGGACGAGGTTCTAGAAGTTGTAGACAAGTATCGGACTTGATTCTTTTAAAACTAAAATTTTCCGGGGTGTTAAAAATGACTAAAGAAAAAAAGGACGAAAATGCAATTGTTCTGGACTATCTGCAACACGGCCGAGTCTCCGAAAGAGGCGACGAGGCAGTGGCCGAAGTTGTCGGTACCGAATACTTCTCGATACTGGAAGTTGTCCTGAGAGATGACGTAGATGTGGAACCGGGCGATGAGGTCTATATCGGCGAAGGCAAAAGAGACGAGGTCAAGTACATCAAGAAAAGTCTCGATATCGGAGAACTGACAACTACGGCCAAGGATGAACTGGAGGTCCAGATCGAAAATTTAATCGAGAAGAACGAAGACAAATTTGTTAACTTTTTCAACAAGTCCGGTCCGATATCACCGAGGATGCATCAACTCGAAGCGTTACCCGGTGTTGGCAAGAAGCACATGTGGGAGGTTATCGACGAGAGAAAGGTCGAAGACTTTGAATCCCTCGAGGATCTCAAGGAACGGGTCCCGCTATTGCCGGAGCCGAAGAAGATGCTGAAGGAAAGGATTCTGGACGAACTCAGGGGAGACACCAAGCACTATCTATTCACAATCCCTAAGAAGAAACACAGGTAGTTATTCCCCGTAACGTCTTTCTCTTTTTCTATAATCCTCTATCGCTTCTTTGAATTCTTCGTAGTGAAACTCAGGCCAGTAGGTTTCCGTGAAGTAGTACTGGGAATCGGAAGTATCCCACATCATAAATCCGGTGCTGTTGTGCGGCTCGCCGCCGGTTCTGATCAGCAAGTCGACCGGCGGTAGATCGGAAGTGAAGAGCTTTTCTTTGATCTTGTCTTCCGTGACTTCCACGTTTCCTTCTTCCCTTTCCTCCTCGACTATCCCCTCTACCGCACTTTTCATCTCATCCCGTCCCGAGTAGGAAACCAAGAAGTTGAGGTGGTATTTGGAATAGTCTTCCGTCGTTTCCAGGGCCTTTTCGATCGCCTCCTGGACCTCGTCCGGCAGCATTTCTCGCCATCTCCCGAGAACATTTACCTCAACTTCGTTCTCGTGAACTGCTTCTTCGTCTAGTATCTCCAGAAAACCGCTACGGAAGAGATCCATTAGATGTTTCACTTCGTCCTCCGAACGTTTTACCATGTTGTCCAGAGAAAGGGCCCAGAGGGAAACATATTCGATGCCCATGTCCAGAGCGCTCTTCAGAACGTCTTCGATGGACTCCTTTCCGACCTCGTGTCCTTTTGCCACAGGAAGGTCTCTTTCCCGGGCCCATCTTCTATTTCCATCCATTATGATTGCCACATGTTTCGGTAGGGGAAGCAAGTTAGCACCTTTATAGTTGTTCCTTCCTTTAATATTAAAATATTTGGCGGTCTTTACCAAAGTTATTTAATCGAACGCATCTTTATAAGTGGTATGTTCGGCACGGCAGGCTTTTCCTTGGCTCTGATCGGATCGGCGCTGGCCGGTCTCTACGACCTGAAGACGACGGAGATCCCGGACGAGATTTCCCTGGGGATGATAGCTTCCGGTCTTGTTCTCCATCTTGTTCAGTCTCTCTGGACCGGGAACCCGATCTACTTTTTCCAGTCCGCGGCCACGGGCTGTATCTTCTTTACCTTCGGTTTTCTGATGTATATGGGTGGCCAGTGGGGTGGCGGTGACGCCAAGGTACTGACCGGCGTCGGTACACTCCTCCCAGTTCTACCTCTCTTCGCGACCGTCGAGTCCCTGCTTGCCTTTCCGATCGCCTTTTTCGTAAACCTGTTCCTGGTCGGTGCTGTCTATATCATAGTCTATGCCTTTGTCCATGCCCTCCGTTGTGAAAGGGTTCCGAAAGAGTTTCTGAGCTCTCTCCGGAAAGAGAGAAGGGAGTTCGCTGTCTTCACGGCTTTGATATCTGTGGTATCCCTGTTTCTTTTCTACGTTTTCTCCGGCGAGATGTCTTACGTCTTCCTGTTTTTGATACCGGCTGCCGTATCCCTGTTTCTGCTGGGCAAGTTTCTGAAAACCGTCGAGGACGTAGGCTTTGTCCGGGAGATAGATACAGCTGATCTGGAGGTCGGCGATATGCTGGCCGAGGAGACGAAGACGGTAGACGAGGACATAGACCACCGGGACGAGATGCGAGAAGCATCGCTTGTCTTTTCCTTCTTTGTCTTGCTGCCGCTGACGATGTACTTCTTCAACTATACGGAATCGATTTACTTCCTGATGGCGACCGTTTCCGGGCTCTTCGGACTGGGCCTGGCGCTTAGCTACCTAATTATCTACAAGCTCCACCTCCTCCGCGGCCTGAAGCTGTTCAGGACTTCCAGCGGCCGAATCAGAGGCCTGAACGAGTCGGAGGTCAAAAAGATCAGGGAGGAGAAGGAGACGGTCCGGGTCCGTGGAGGCGTTCGCTTTGCCCCTGCTTTCCCGATGGCGATTCTCTTTACTGTCTACATCGGCGATATTTTCCTTCTGCTGATCTGAAGATTTAAATGTCTGAAATAAAAGTTTTAAAGAAGAATAACTGATTGATATATATGGCAAAGTATGACTTTTTAGGCGACGAAAACCTGCAGAAAAAACTCGAAGAGCGTCAGATGGATGCGATTTCTAGAAAGAAGAAGGACGAGGTCAAGAAGAGCCGGGCCAAAAAGAAGAAAAAAGACGGCGACCAGGGACCTGAAGTGTACACGAAGGAAGACGGCCAGATCGGCGGCATAATCTATCCCAAGAAAAAGAAGGAAGATAGTGAATCGGATACCCTGAAAAACTACATGAAGGACGAGGAGAAGGAGAAGAAAAGGTTAAGGGAGAAGAGAAAGGCCAAGGAAAAGGAAGAAAGGGAGAGGAACTCTGCCAGCGCAGCCGACATCCTCAACCAAGGAGGGCAGAGCAACTCGAGAAAGAAATCAGAGGAAGAAGACCTGCCGATCAAGCTTCATCACACCGGAAAGACTAAAGTCGGGACTGAGGACAGGCCTGAGCCAGCAAAGACAGAGAAACCACAGGTGACAGCGAAGAAGAATAAAGAAAGGAAGAAAGAAAGTGACGACGATCAGGAAGAAGCACTAGACAAAATTTGGCAGTAGTCTAGGAATATTCTCGCCACTTGTGGCCACATTTCTTGCATTTATAGAATCTTGTCGCTGGTTCGTCGGAAGCTCTCGTCTGCTGTGTCCACCAGGCCGCCTTGTTGTGGCCACATTCGGGGCATTTCCTCTCTGTGACCGGTAGATTGTTTTCTTCTCTGTTCTCTTCATCTACCACAACGACCTGGTCTTTGGGATCTTTTTTGTGTTTTTTGCTTACCTTGAAGTCTTCATCGCCTATTTTTTCTTTGTGTCCACAGCTCCTGCAGATAAGATACTTCTCATCTCCGTCTTTCTTCGGAGCCATCAGTGAGTTACATTCATCACAGTATTTCATCTTGTCACCTTAAAACTTTCTTAGTATCACATGTGAGCTATTTAAATATTTTGGTGCTCTAGAATAGAGATCCCAGGACCCGGACCAGTCCGAGTTTGATCCAACCCAGGTAAGGGATCCGTACCACTTTATGCCCATGGATTTCCTCGGGGTGAACGAATGATTTTCCAGCGCACTGATCGCAGACCGAGTTGTTGTCGCCCTTGGTCACGTAAATAGTCTCACCGCTTTCCAGATGTTCTTCGGATATTTCCTCCATCTCTGTCTCGGTGATCTGGCTGAAGTTACGCCAGGTTTCGATTCTTGTTCCATTCTCGGTTTTTTCGATCCTGGCTACAGACCTGTGGATCAGAGGTGTCGGCATCCAGCCGTCGAAGACGATGATGTCGCCCGGATCGTATTTCTCCTTGCCCCTGACGAATACTATATCACCGGGGTTCAGGGTCGGTACCATCGAATTGGTTTTTACGGTAACTACCGGATAATCCGTGCTCATGGCCAGACTTAGAAATCCATTCAGCAAGAGAGCAAGACCGATGCCTAGCAGGAGGTATATGATCCATCCGGCCGGTCCCTCGACCAGTTCGTTCCATTTTTGCTTAAGCTCGTCCAATTGATTCACCTCTTGCTATAGCCGTCGCGATCAGATGAGAGATTCTGATCGGTTCGGGCAGCAGGCTCCTTGAAACACTGGTCTTGACGACTCTACGGGCTTTATTTTCGTCGATTCCCGTGTGCTGGAAAAATACCTCTTTTCCATCTCCGATTTCGACCGGCTTCATTTCGCCTGCCTTTTCTATACAACTCCATCGTTTATCAAAGTTCGGTAGTTTCTCCATCGCTTTGCGAAACTTCGCGAAGTCGGTCTCCTTGCGGACAACGACGATAACGGGCAGTCCCGTCCTTTCATTCAGCTCTTCTATATCCACTGTATTGAATCCGGCAAAGGTTACACCGTCCAGCATTATGACCCGGAGCTGGTCCTTGTGTTTGCTCCTGTTTACGGCCTCGGCTATCGTCTCCGTCGCGTCGTAGCCATCCTTTTCGATCTCTTCGACGAGAACTCCATCCAGGTAGGGTTTACCGCCGCGAACTACACTGCCCACGATCGGTACCCTGTCTTCCTGGTCTCTCTTGAACGATGCGTCGTCCCAGCCGATGATACGTAGCTCCGGCTTTACCTTTCTGATAACCATTTTAGAATAAATAGTCGAGAAAACTTAAAAAAGATCAAAGAGCTTTGTTCAGCTTGTCCTGTAGCTCTTTACTGTCTTCCTGGATCTTTTTCGCCGCGTCGATGAGCACCTGAACCGGGTCCCCTTGTTTTGTTTCGACGATGAAATCGAAGTTGCCCAGGTAGGCGTGGTCTCTCTTGTAGGAGGCCTTGTCTATATCTACTTCCTCGTTCTCCCAGAGGTTTTTCCGTAGTAGATTAACGATGGAATAACCTTCTTCCTCAAATTCGAGACGTAGTTTGTTTTTGCCCTTGCCTCTGATCTTGATGTTCATGATATCACAGCTTAAATTCTCGGACAATCTTTTTAAAGCTTTTGCAGAACCTCTTCCACTTCCCCCGGGTTGAGAATCGGGGCCGAGAAATCCGCCCTGTGTTCAATGGCGATCCGGGGACAGGCCGTGTTGACCCACGCGTCGACCTTGACGCCCATCAGCTTTTCCGGTCTGATCTCGTCCATCGAGAAAATATAGACCCTCTTATTTTCCTCTTCTAACTTCTTCTTTATCCTTTCGGCCAGCTCCACTTTCATCTGCCCCTTTTTTGTCGAGACCAGTATTCCAAACTTCTCCGCGTCCCTGGCCTTTTCTATGGCGGCATGCCTCTGTCTGACGAACTTATCGCAGTCGGCTTCTTCTATGCTTTCCTTTTCAAAGTTAAGGACCAGGACAGGTTTCTCCGTCTTCAGGGCCAGCCCGAGAGGATGGAAAGCCCCGGAGCCCAGGTAGAGGTAACAGTCCACGTTCTTCTCTACGGAGAGGGCCGCGGTTACGTCGCAGCCGAGCACCTGCCCCTCCCGAGTTCTTTTCCCGTCTTCAACAGACACTTCCTTTCCCTCGTTTTCCAGGTACTCTTTTGCCCTTTTCATCGCCTTTGTAAAGTTTATCGATGTAATCAGGCCGATGCGGTCGTATTTCTTCCACGTTTCCTTGTTCTTTTCCAGAACAGGAACCGGGTCCAGATCGTAATACCAGGGGAAGTAAAGGGTTTCGATCCCGGAATCCATGAACCTGTTATGTCCGACGTGAACCAGAAGGTCGCAGTCCATCTCCAGTGCCTCACCGTCCTTCAGGTCACAGGCTCCATAGCAGGGATCAAGCGAGACCACTGTTTCGATTCCCTCGTCTTCCAGTTCCTCTTCGATCTCCTGAATTCGAGTTCTTAACCCTTCCGGTATCTGGATAAGAACCCGTGATGGCTCCCTCTCCACTATCCTGTCTACAAGTTTCTCTATCTTGCTCATAGTCCACCTAACTGACTGGTCAGGATATTTAAATAGGAAATCTCGTTCAACACGCTCCAGATATTCGGCATGAGGAGGATTATCACGAACATTACGGCGATGATAATCAGACCTTTCTTCGACTCACCTTCTCTGAGGCCGAAGAGCATGCCAGCGACCAGTCCTCCCAGGTGGGCTGCATGGGCTATGTTGTCGGCCGGTCCGGCGATAAAGGCCATCGTTTCCGAGATGGCTATTACTATCCCTATGAGCGCAAGCGGCACCGGTACCGGAGCCGGATAGAAGACCAGATCCATCGGTGCCAGAAGTATCCCGGTGCCCATCACGGCGAAGACAGCGCCCGAAGCGCCGACCACAATCTGGCTTGCCGGGTAGGCGAAAAGTACAAAGAGATTACCGACTATCCCACCGAGGAAGAAGATTAAAATCAGCGCCTTGGAAGACACCTCGCTCTCGAGGGCCCGGCCAAAGAAGAAGAGTGCGATGCAGTTGAGGAGTAGATGGGCCGGGTTGCCGTGGAGGAAGATGGAGGTCACTAGAGTCCAGACCTCACCGCCGAGAAGCTTCTCACCCGAAAAGCCATACTTATCGAAGGTCTGGTCCGGAGAACCGTAGACATTGACGATTATAAATACTATTACAAGAATAGCAATTAGACCGTAGGTCGCCTTCTTTAAGATCTTCTCACCTTTTCCAAAAGGAGTTTTTTCTCGGCTCTGGCAACTATATTCTTAGCCTGCTGGTAGTTCCCGGGCGAGACCGAGATCGAATCGATCCCGTACTTTATCAGCTTTTTCATCATCCTTTTGTTAAAGGTTCCTGTTGCGCAGACCTCGATTCCTCTTTCTTTGCAGCGGTCGGAGATCTCCTCAACTATATTCCACAGGGCTTCAGTGGAGAGTACCTGTTTTTCGTCCCGCTCGTAGCCAAAGAGCAGTTTGGTAACTTCGTCGAAGTCGATCAGGATCATATCGAGATCCTCTTTACATATCTCCGCTATGGACAGGGCCATGATCGGTGTTTCTATCACCACTCCTTTCATGGCGTTGCGGGGCAAAGAAAACGACGCCAAAACTGTTTTCAGTTCCTCCGGCGACCGGACCGAGGAAAGTAGGATATTGGCCTTTTTCTTGCTCCTTGACCCCGCTTCTTCGACTATCCTGGATATCTTCTCCAGAGAATTTTTTGATTCACACCGCACCCATAACTCACTGTTGGTCTTGTTCAGCATCTCCTCCAGCTTTCTTTCCGTGCCTCCTCTGTTATATCCGAAGGAGTCCTCGGATAGGGATTCTTCTACTTCTACTATTCCGCCGCTGGCCTGTTTGAGCTTCTCGCTGCCCCTGTCCAGGTCCACGGAGATGAGTATTTCCGTTGCGGTCGGCATTCCCGAATCAGGTTTTTCGTGGTTTACAGGTTCCGTCGGCTCTTCCAGCTCCCCCAGTGAGGGAACTTCCAGGTCTTCCGTTTGCTGTCTTCCGTGTTTGTTTCCTTTCCGAACTACACGTCCTTCGGATCCGTTGAGTCTTATCCTGTCGCCATCGTTGAGTTTGCTGGATGCTGATCCTGTGCCGGACACGGTCGGTATCTCGAACTCCCGGGCTATGCGGGCCAGATTAGAAGAAAAGCCTCCTTGGTCGGATATCACTCCGGCCGGTTTCCCGTAGTAGATTTTTTCCAGGGTAAGGTTTTTGATTACGGCTATATCGCCCTGTGATACGTTTCCGTTTCGAGCCACTGTGCCTGAAGTTTGACCGGGGCTGACACCCAGTCCTTCCAGAATCGGTGTTCCCTGCTCCGTATCCCTGTTCCGTGAAGATATGGTGTTCGGTGCCACGTCGACGAGAAGTACCTCCTCGTTTCTCAGACAGAACTCGATTACAGGTGAGAAGTTAAAGTATGATTTAATCTTGTTGGCACTCTGCATGATTTCGTTGATTTCTTTTCTTTCCAGCACTTCGCTGTTCTTCTTGCCGGAGGATATTGGCTGTTTTTCCACCTTGTCCGTGGAAGGGTTCTTGGTCTGGATCCATTCTTTCTTGGCTATCTTTTTCTCCTCGGGTGTATTGGAAAAACCGTCGAAGAGGTAGACGTCCGGGGTTATTTCGCCGTCTGACAGTATTTTTCCCAGACCGTGAACGGCCTCGATGACAGGCCGGTTTCCTTCCTCGCTGCTTATCTCCAGGTAGTTCGCGCTCTTGTCGGCCTCGACCATCTTCTGGATGATCACGGCAAAGGGTATGTCGTGGGCGTGACCGTTCTTCTCCCGGTAGTAGATAGCTCGTGGGGAGAAGTAGCTCTGCCATATTTTCTTGACTTCCTGGACCAGATTGTCAACGCCCTTGATGTTTAGCTTGGTATCGTAGACACCGGCGAAGGAGTTACCCTTTCTCTTGACAGAAGCACGCAAGACGACGGAAGGTTCTTCCCTTCCTGCCTTAATCAGTTCTAGAGCCCGGCCACCGGCTTTTTTGGCTTCCGAAGATACAACCAGATCCTTGTAGGCCTCTTCTATTTTTTCTTTCAGGGATGTGGGTACGATAACCTCGTTGAATATCCGTTTTATCCTCTGACTGGCCTGATAGAGCTCTTCTTCGTTCTCGATATCTGTCCGGGCTATGATCGAGAGGACCTTGCTCTTGATGCCGTTGTCCTCCAGAAACTTCCGGTAGGCCTCGTTCGTGATCACGAAACCTCCGGGAACGTGGAACTTGTCTTGCATTTTGGCCAGGGAAGCCGCCTTTGAGCCGGCCTGATCTATATCGTCTGCTTCAGAAAGCGGTATAATCTCCTTCATGATATCTGTAAAGAAGATTAGTTTCCTTAAATAAAAATATTATCTAGAAACAGGATCTCAAATGTAGTCTTCAAGTCCCTGGATCCGGCATTTGCAAGGTAGTTTGTGCTTGGCCAGCCGCAGCGCCTCTTTGGCTTCGGCCAGCTTGCCTTCTGGTGCTCTTACGACCATGAAAGCCTGTCCTTTGTCAACACGGGCCGCGGTTCCGATCGGGTTGCCGAACGACTTGCGCATTCCTTCCTGGAGTCGGTCAGCACCGGCGCCTGTTGCCAGTGGATTCTCTCTCAGAACGTCGTGCGGGTAGACCAGAACTTTGAGGAAATAGTTTTTCTCGCCCAGAGCACCGACCAGATACTTGTTGGCGTTGACCCGGGATGACTCGATTGCGTTGTGTCTGATTCTCAGGTTATCTTCGACAATCAGCTTCAGCTCGATCTCGAAATCTCGTTTCTTGTCCCCGGTCTCAAACTGTTTGATCTTGTTGCCGGGCACACCTTTGATGTAACTCTTTCTCGGCTTCCGCTGACTAACCCTGGTGTAGGGTTTGTTCTTCTTTTTTCGGTAACAGCGACCTGGTCTCAGTCCCATTTATTTCACCTTCTACTATCATTTAGAAGTTATATTTAAATATTTTGGTTTGATCTGGTTACTGGTTTTCGTACTCCTCGACCTTTTCGTTCCTGATCTCGAGGGCGACGCCTGCCTTTTGGAATATCTTCTTCGTGTCTTCCGAGGCGTGGTAGTCCTTGTCACAGACCACGCGCTCGATACCGGCGTTGATGATCATTTTGGCACAGTGGTAGCAGGGTGTCATTTTGCAGTAGAGTGTGGCCCCGTCTATCGAGACACCTAGCTTCGCGGCCTGGACGATAGCGTTTTCCTCGGCGTGGCTGGTCCGGACGCAGTGCTGACTAGTTGAGCCGTCTTCGTGCCTCACTTCTTTGAACTTGTGGCCTACCTCGTCGCAGTGCGGCATGCCAGCAGGTGCTCCTACGTAACCTGTAGTCAAAATTCGCTTGTCTTTGGCGATAACGCAGCCACTGCGGCCACGATCACATGTAGCTCTATCGGCAACTACGCGAGAAACTCGGAGAAAGTATTCGTCCCAGGATGGTCTATCGTCGCTCATAGTATCTTCTTAATATGGTGTTAGTGAGTCTGCGATTCTATCGATAAGCGGCTCTTCTTCCTCTTCTTCTTTTTCTTCCATCTTTTTGATGTTCTTCTTGATGATCTTTTCTGCTTTTTTGACTGCTTCCCCGTCGTTGCCGACACCGACTGTGATCCCAACACCTACAATTATAATATTCGAGCCTTCTTCCGATCGCTTCGCGGCCCGTCGCACGGCTTCTTCGACCTGGGGAACCGCTTCGTAGATCTCTTTCTTCATCGGCCGGACCACGTCCTCCATCGGGTCCTGATTGATGCCGATCGATTCGATCGGGATGTCTCCTTCCACGGCTATGTCTTCAATCCAGTGTCGCTCCGCGTTGCCTCTTGGTCCCATGGCAAAGCCGATCCCTTCGACCACCTTGCCTCTTTCTTCGCCTTTCATCTTTCCTTTGGCATCGATAGCAATTATCTTGTCGATATCGTTGTCCTCGGCCACACTTTCGAAGGCCTCGTAGACATCGCCCAGAACTGCGCTCGGTCCCTTGGGCTTGATTATAAATGCGTTTCTCCCTTCGATTTCCTGTTCGGCGCAGACCACGTCGTCGGCAATCTCCTCCGGTTCCGCGTCGCCTATCAGGTGGGCTGCACAGAGCGGTCCGATGGAGTCACCGACCGGCTCTTCCTTGGCGAAACACTCTATACTCCTTCTCAGCATCTTGATCTGTTTCTTGATAAAGGGTAGCTGCATCTTCAACAGCATCCCGATCTGAAGGTTTTTGGTTTCTTTAACTAGTTCAAGCATGTGGCGAACCGCCTTTGCAATCTGGTGGACTGCCGTCGAGTGAACGGTTGCGGCGGCAAAGCTCTTGGCCTTGTCCTCGTCCATATCAGAAATATTCTTGATAAAGTGTCGGTATCTCTTGTCGTGAACATCGTACATCTGCTTGATCTTTTTCATCACCCCGGCCGGGTCCGTGTCCTCCGGTTCGACCGTAAACATATCCACCATCCGGTCGAAGTTCTCCTTGAGTTTTTTCTCGGAGAGATCGCTCTTGTCCTTGATCATCTCGACCATCTCCTTCCGTGAACTCTGTGACATAGCTTCGAACTTCTGGGCGCTCTTCTCCAGAATCTGGACCATCTGGTAGATCATCAACTTCGGGTAGAGAAAGATCAGGGCGAAAAACATCAGGAACCATAGTACTGTGTTCCACCAGTTGCCCTGTTGTCCGAAGAACTGTAGTACGGCCTCGATCATAATTATCCTTTTTAGGTTTTCACTTTATCCTTTTAAAGATTGTTGCTTTTTAAGCCTTTCCTTGATTTTGCGGAAGAAACCGATCAGTGTGTTCGCCTCCCGCGTCGAGAGCATGCCCCGGCCGAAGACGTTCTTTAGCGATAGCTCGACCGGTCCTCGGCGGTATTCCCGGGTCACTTCGTCCACGAGTCCTTCCAGCTGTTCCATCAAGACGCGTTTCTGGTCCTCGTTGGCCAGCTTGTAGGCCGCATCCTTACCGGCCTTGCTCAGTTCGTAGAGGATGATCGTCGCCGCGTGCGAGAGGTTGAAGACAGGATATTCATCGTTTGCTGGGATATGGCAGAGCAGGTCACATTTCTCTACTTCCTCGTTTCTCAAGCCCTTGGCCTCCGGCCCGAAGATCAGGCCGACCTCACCTTCCACATCCTTCAGCCTTTGTCCGAGTTTTCCGGGCGTAATCGCGTTTCTGCGGACATTGTAGCCGCCGCCTGTCTCCGACGAGGTTCCGACGGTCAGGTCGAACCCGCTCCACTTCATTCTGTCCCATCTCTCGGCACTGTTCAGGATTTCCTGGGCGTGTTTGGCCCGGTTGTGTGCTTCCTCGTCCAGTTCACAGCCGTCCACGATGACCAAGTCCTCGAAGCCGAGGTTCTTCATCGCCCGGGCTATGGCGCCGATGTTTCCGCCGATGTCCGGTCTGATCAACACGACCTTCATAATACCACTTGGTCTTCTATGTGAGAGAATATTTAAAGCAAGAATTATAAAACATCAATATGCTCGAAGTGTTGGACTGGAAATTGATGATCTCGCTGGTCATGGCCTTCTTCCTGCTCACGGCCGGTCTGGTCAAGGACGTCGGTCAGGGGATCCAGGAAGGTGAACTGGAGAAGGTGCCACAGAATTTCTTCCAGCGGGTCAAGGAAAGGACGGATCTTTCCGACTTCTCAATGAATGTTCCCGTAACTCGCGAAATCCATGTTAAAGGAAGTTTTGAAAACGAAGATGGTTTTGAGTTTGATAGTACTTCTGTGGATAAAATCCTTCTGACCTCCAGCTCCGAATCTCTAAACATGACCGCTGACGGGAAGAGAGTTACAGCAAGCAGAGACATTTTGAATATAAGTCTATCCGATTTCAAAGGACAGATAGAAGTCTCGGAAAATGAGCTCACGTTTGAAGGAAATACCGGATCCCTGCGGTCTGATGCGATAAACATAGAAGGCAGTGATTTCTCCGTCGAAAACCAAGGCCAATTCAAGCGACTGGAACTGGCCGGCATCAGCCTAAAGAAACTAAAACTGGAGAACGTGTCGGGTACGATCGAGTCAAATTCCGGTGTGACGATACCCCTCGATAAGAACCCGACCGAACTGAGCGGTTTCCTGGGAAATATGACGTTTTCCGATGGTAACGTAGATATGGAAGGAGACGTAAACAGGGTCTATTCCGAGAAAAACAGGACCAAGACAGTACTGTCTTCTTGATCTTTATCTTTCTTCTTCTAGTTCTCTTTCTATCCTTTCTTCCATTTTTTCCTCTTCCGACTTGCCAAATATCTTTCGGAAGGGCCAGGTGACGATCTTCACTATTGAAACGCCTGATTTGATGAACATCCCTACCAGGTAGAGAAAGAGACCCATGAAGGCATAGGAGATGATGGTGTTGAAGTTGATCGGTATATCTACACCTAAAAAGTAGTTGGCAAGTATCGGGAACAGTCCGGCCGCGATCAGTACCAGAACTCCCTTGAAGGCCAGTTTAAAGAAACGGTAGATGAGATAGACGCCGACGATGAAAACAAGGAAGTAGATGATCGTCTGACCGTCAAAGCCGAGGAAGCTCTCCGGGACGATGTATTTTAGAATGTCGGTCAGCGTATCCAAAATCCCGGCCATGATCATAATTTGTATTTCGGTCCGGATAAATAAAAATGTTCTATTGCCGTTCTATCTTCAGGACGAACAGCTTTTCCCAGGTCACCTTCCTCTCTGCTACAACTTCCACTTTGAACTGTTTTTTCTCGATCATCTCTTCAACTTCTTCTTCTCCGGTCAACGAGGAGATCAGAAGCAGGGCCCGTCCCCCTTCTTTCAGGTGTTCATCCAGTTCCTCTATAAATCTTTCTATAACCTCCCGTCCGTCTTTGCCCCCGGACCACTGCTCCGAACCCTGGATGTTGTCCTCCGTCGGCAGGTAGGGAGGGTTGAAGAGGATCAAGCTGAACCTTTCTTCCACGTTTTCAAAGAGATCGCTTTCTGCCGTTTCTATATTTTCCAGCCGGTTCAGTTCTGCGTTTTCTCTCGTCAGCTCCACGGCTTCGGGATTGATGTCCACGGCTTTGACCTTTTTTGCTTTTCTGGCTGCGGTTAAAGAAACAAGACCCGAGCCACACCCAATTTCCAGGACTTCGTCGTCCGGTTCTACTTCCCCGGATACAGCCCCGGCGAGAAGGAGACTATCTTCTCTGGGCGGGTAAACATTCTCAGAGGTATTCAGCTTCAAATGGTTTATTTTTCTTGTCATAATCTTCGATGCTTCCCATTTCGTCTAATTCGGGCCAAGGATTGCCGGCCTCGTAGTCAGAAGGAAGGCTCCCTTCTTCTTTGAGCGTTTCTACGATCTCGTTCCTGTAGGTTTTTAGGATCTTCGCGTCCTCGAGGTCGTGTTCTCTTTTTTCCTTCGATCTCGAGACACTATCCTCGAAAGCTTTCTTTTTGTTTCTCAAGAGCTGATCAGGGTTTGGAACGTAAAGATCAAGATTCCTCAGCTCTTCGTATTCTTTGTTCAGAGAAACCGTTAGATCTCTTTCCTTATCAAGTTCTTCAAGAAGAGGATGATCCGTTATTAGATCCACGTAGGTTTCTGGATCTTCAGGATTCATCATTCTCGTTTCTTTGAATTTATCTGTCGGAAGCCTTGTACCATTTCTTCCAATAGGCATATCGTACTCTTCCGCCAGCTCGAAAACGGTAAGTATATCGTGTGTGGCTAGGTCTATGTCGTTTGTTTCCCTGTATTGGTGAATTTCCCCTTCATCTCTTGTCTTTTCCAGCATGTAACGGAATCCGATTCCACCGATCAAGTAGGCCTCTAACCGCTCGCCCCGGTTAGAGAGAATTTTGTTAAGGCCGCTGATAGTTTCCCAAGCGTCGTCCCATGTTTTCATAGTTATTACTTATCAGTGATAATATTTAAATCTTTCCTATAATACTTCGACAAAACCGGCGATGAGGAGCATGAGCAGACCAACGATGAGAATCAGCATCGAGTCACGGCATAGCTTGAAGATCTTCCTACTGTCAACGTCGGGTTCAAAGAAGCATTCAAAGTGGTGCGAGAGGAAAAAACCAGAGATACCGGCCAGGGCGTAGGCACCGATCTCGAGGATTCCGTGCGGTAGATAGGAGAGCGCCATGAGAGGTAAGCGGCTGAAGCTCTGGGATACGTCGGCCAAAAAGACTCCAAGCACGGAAGCGTTCCAGACCAGGATAAAGACCATCCCTGCCGTAAGCAGGAAGGAGAGGAAAAAGGTCAGGAAGAAGACGGATATATTGTTCTCCAGTATCGTCATTAGAAGTCCTGTGTTCACCATTCGTCCTGTTATCGAACTTATAACGGCGCTCTGTGTATGGAAGAATTCTGAAGGCAGAACAAAGGCTGTTATGGTAAAAGCAAGCATCACACCCAGAAAGAAGGCCAGGTAGATCTCGAGTTCGGTCCAATGTCTTTGCAGAAGTTTTTTCTCCTCTAGATCTTCCATTTTCTCTTCTTCCTCCTCTCTTTTCTCGAGGTAGCGAAGTAAAGGATATGAAGCCGTTAGAGATGTAAGGAGAACAGCTATGAGTCCGCCGTAGTTACGTCCACTTATCTGAAAGGGAACGAAGTAATGAGAGATTAATATTGCAGCCAAAGAGAATACCAGCGACAATAGAAAGGATGTCAAGAAGTGGTTTTCCCTTTCTTGTTCGACCCAGATTCTCTCCAGCATATTATTCCTTGTTATTTTCTCGTTAATAAAGTTAGTCTAATTTCTGTTTTACCTTTTCCAGAAGTTCTTTTTCTGTCTCCTCGAGCGGCCCACTGTTGTCGATGACGATGTTATAGTATTTTCTGTCTGTCAGGTCGACGCCGTAGATCTCTTTGTACCGCCTCCTCTCCACCCTTGCCCTCTCTTCGATGTGTTCTCTCGCTTCCTCCTTGGTCCATCCTTCTCTCTGTGCGACCCTTTCGGCCACATTTTCGATACTGCATTCAACAAGGATACGAATATCGGCCACGTCCTGGAGAAGTATTCCTGCCAACCGGCTGTCGAAGACTATCTTGTCGTTCTTGTAGGCTGTCTCCAGGATTTTTTTGTCCAGCTTGAGGTCGAAGTCCACTCCTTCCCTTTCTTCGATCTCGTCGATCTGTTCCATGAACTCGCCGATACTGAGATCCCTTTTCCCGGCTTCCTGTCTGTGGAAGTCCCCGGCCGTGAACAGATTGAGATTGAATTCATCGGCCAGGAATCGAGCCAGCGTACTCTTGCCCCGTCCGGGCAGCCCGGAGACGGTGAATATCATCTCTCCTGGCTGGTGATTTTCCCTCAACTTTCTTTCGTATTCCTCAAACTTCTCTATTCCTGTCATCACTTTAGAATAAATTTTCCTGGTTTTTATCCTTTCGTCCGTTTCTGATATAAATTCTTTTTTCGATAATAGTTTAATCAGGTGTTTTTATGGATACAGAGGTCAAGAACGTGACCAGAAGGGTTGTCCTCTCACTAAAACTTGCCAGAGAAGTATACGAGTTTATGGACGACTACACCCCAGGCTTGTGGGCAGAGAACCTATCAAAGGGAAGAGAAGCAATCGATCGCTTCCGAGAAAGGGGTTACAAAATGGAAGAGGAGATCGATGAGTATAAAAATTTTGAGGAAATATACAACGACCTGGATGACATGATTGAGAAATTCAGTTCAGAGCAGGACAAGGACAGGTAGACTTTATTTTAGCTATTCTTCTTCGGCCCGCCTTTCAGTCGGCCGTAGGTCGCATCCTCGATATAATCTAGAAATTCCAGAATCGGTTCCCGATAGTTTTTTCGGGCGGTTTTTGTGTCCTTCAGGGATTCGCGTTTCGTTTCCGAGAACAGCTTATCCGACTTGGTTCCACCCTTCATCTGATCCACATATCTATCAAGTTCTTTGAGCCAGTCATCGGTTGTTATCGGCGTTTTATCGTCCTTTTTCTTCCCGAACTCGAACTCAGGCATTTCTTCTTCGGAAAAGAAAGACTTGTAGACATCGATGTGACTTTTCCACTCACCCTCGTCGTAGTCATTCGACTCGTCTCTAATCAGGTCGGCTGCCTCCTCGGCCAGTTCTTCGCCTTTGTAAGCTCTTTCGAACAGTACTCTGCGTCTGGGATCGTCTTCGGATCCGATGACCGCTCGCATGTATTTGTCTGCCTCCAGAGGATCGACGGGCCAGATGCAGTCCTTTCTTTTCTTTAGAATCAGATCGGCGCCGAACTCTACTCTTCCGTCTTCGCTGTCGATCCTGTAGATAATCTCCCTCTCACCCTGATCGGAATACGGGTCGACACCCTTCAGTTCCGAGTTGACAATTCCTCTCTCTTTTCCTGTTAGCTTGTTTTCCGTCCACTCCTCCACACCTTCGCTGTGTCTCTGCATGTGAGAAAGAACGAGAGAGGGTAGATTACTAAAGACCTCGTAATCATATTTTGTTTCCGGTTTCTCTATTTCGATGCCCGACATCGAGTAGATGTATCTTCTCGACCAGTTGCCTTCCTCGTATTCCTCGCCTAACGTTTCTATATGTTTCTTTAACTTCGGTCCTGGTTCCTGGGTCGTCACGGCGGCTTCCATACCCCTGTCGGTCTCGGCCCTGGTCCTGTAGAGTTTTTCTTCCTCTAAATCACGGATCACGGCCTGCCTTATCTCCCGGGAGCTTATCTTCTCCAGTTGGCCTCTTAAAAAACGAAGCGGCATCCCGTTCGCTTTGTTTTCTTCTTCTTTTAAACCGACAAGCGGAACTATGTCTTCGGCCAGTCTTTCCACCCTTTCCCGGTTTAGTCCATGTTTGCTCATCCTATCACATAAATTTGCTGAGACTCATCTTTTTGAACTGTTCGTCGTAGGTTTTCATTCCGAACTTGGCGAGGTCTTCAATCATCTTTCGGTCGTCGTCTGTTACTTCTATCTTTCTTTCTTCTACGTCTCTGTCGGTGAAGTTGACCAGTCTGCATTCAATTCCCTTTCCGTCCGTCATGTCTTCGGCCATATATCCGTAGGCTTTGGCCTGCAGTACGTGTGATTCGTCGAGCTGCGGAGTCTTTATCTCCACGATCTCAAGGCTGTTTCCGTCCGACATGCAGACATCGGCGTATCCCACAAGAGGAATCACTTCCGTTTCGCCTCCGACATTTCTCCTGAAAACCTTTTCCAGTCTTTTCTCCGTCTCCACGTCCAGCATCCCCGGCGAGACTCCTTCATCCGGATCTTTTTCGATCAGCGGTTCGAGATATTCGTTCTCCGAGAGATAATCACCGACTATCCTGCCCAGGTCTTCGCTGTATACGTCTTTGAATCTTTTTCTGTGGCCGCCTATCCTCGATTCCACCTTCTTGAGCTGTTGGTTCAGGTCCTCTGGATCGCTCTTGGTTCGCTGTCTGTTTCCTGATAGTATCTCCTTGCTCAGTCTGCCGACCTCTTCTTTAAAGTATTCTTTGTCCGGGGCGACGGCAGCCAGACCGGGCGACTTCTCGTAGAGGTACTGGATCAGCGAGTGGGCGGTCTTTTTCTCGTATTCGTTTGGTCTGAAACCGTATTCTCCATTCCAGTCCGAGGACCTTGTTTTCTCCCAGAGGTCGCTGTAGTCGTTGTCGCGCATAGCTTTGAATAGCTCCCTCGGTTCTATTTCGTCACGCCATGCCTTCTCTATATAGTGTAGATTAGAGGGCTGGATGTTCATAGTCTTCCTCTTCTCTGAAAATTTTTATCTCTTCGGCCCAGAACCTGTATTTAAATTCCCGTTTCTTTCCACCGTCTTCGTAGTTTGTGCAGGCTATACTGATGGCCGGTTTGCCTTCTACTTCTCCGGCCAGTGGTCCCTTCTCCTTGACCTCCTCCAGCTCGTCTTCCAGGCTCTCGAGATCCTTCTCCCGGTACTTCAGCTCTGCGCTAAGCAATCCTTTGCCTCGGCTGTCTGTGATGTAGTACTTCTTTTCATCCGGATCGTAGGAAAGCGTTCCTCTCAGCACACCCTCCTCGCCTCTGTCCTCGGGCCTCAGATGAAGTTCTTTTTTATCTTCCATAATTTCCAATGGACGCCTTAATCTTAAATATGATGAGAATATTTTTCTGACTTCTTGAAAAAACTGGAGCTCCAAGGACGTTTTTAAAACACATCAGACCGTTCAATTGCTTCAACAAGTTCGTCAGCCTTGA
>JBKHHH010000009.1:0-20582 GCA_046539285.1 Candidatus Aenigmatarchaeota archaeon
GTCCTTTCCGAGTAGTTGAACAGCTCGAAATCTTTCTTTTCGCAGGATGAAACGGTCTTGACCTCCGTTTTCGTCTCTATTCTTTCCTGACAGACACTGTCCTTCCAACCTTCGATCTTCACTTCTTCACTGCCTGAGACCCCGAGGCCTTCAACCACAAGCTGGTAGTCCCCTTCTTCGTATCTCTTGTCGCAGTTCGGCTTGATCTGGATCGGTATCGTCAGCTCGTAGCTCTGGTTCCTATCTTTCAGATAGAACTTGGTTTCTTCGCTCACGTCCCAGCCGTCCGATTTTCTCTCGACTCTTGCGTAAAGAGCGTATTTTCTTGTCTCGTTTTTGAAGATCTTCAGGCTTATCTCCATCGTTCCTCCAAATTTGACTGTTTCAGTGAATTCAGTGATATTGATCGAACTGGAGATAGTTTCTCTTTCCTCTTCGGTTTCGTTCTCTTCCTCTTCGTCATCATCATCTTCCTCCTCATCACTCTCTTCCGTCTTGTTCTCTTCGAGGGAGTGAAAGACCAGAGTTTCGTTTTCCTCACTGTCTTCCCAGACGACCTCGTCGATGAGTTCGTCTTTCCTGTAGAGCCGGACTTCGTCGCCCCCGTTGGCCAGCTTCAGTCCGCTGCTAGTTTCTCCGTACTCCAGAACCTCTTCACTGTGGTTTCTATAGGATGCGTTGTAGACGAGAAGCAGATGGTCTTCGGGACCGATTGTTCTATTTATCGTCTGGTTGTTCGAGTACTCGCCGTCGGAGAAGGTCCAATTGGAAAGATCTATAGATCTGTTCTCCTGGTTGTAGAGCTTTATCCACTCGCCGTCCGGATCCTTTACGGAGTTGGGATAAACTTCTTGGATAACTACAGCTCGAACAAGCGGTGCAAAAAACAGTGAAAAAACGAGGGCGAAAAGTAAAAAGCGCCTCATCTCTTTATATTTCTTATCTGAAATATAAAAATTTACTTGCTATAGCCGGGTATCTCCTGTGGTCCTTCGTAACCGACGGCCTCGGCCAGTTTACCCAGACATTCCGGGTTCTTGGCCGTGGTCATGTCACCGAGTTCCTCGTCTTCAAGAAGCGACTTGAGGAACCTTCGGATGATCTTTCCCGATTCCGTTGAGGGAAGTCCATCGACGAAGTATATGGCTCCCGGCGTGGCAACAGGGCCGACTTCTTCCCTGACTTTGCCGACTATCTTCTTCTTTAGTTCGTCGCTTCCCTCCTCGTCTTTGTGAAGTATCGCGAATACGGCCGGAACCTGTCCCTTTATCTCATGTGGCTTGCCGACGACGGCCACCTCCACTACTTCCTCGACGTGTTGAACTGCGTCCTCTATTTCAGCCGTGCCCAGTCTGTGTCCGGCCACCTCCATCAGGTCGTCCACTCTTCCTGTTATCTTGATCAGCGGCATATCTTCCAGTTCGATCTCGGTCTTCTTGGCTCCATCGCCCGAGAAGTATGTCTCGACGCCGAACTCGCTCCAGTACTCTTCCTTGTATTTGTCCGGGTTCTTGAAGACCCCTCTCAGCATTCCTGGTGGGAAGGGATGTTTCTGGACCAGCTTGCCTTCCTGTCCTTCTTCCACTTCCTCTGTTTCCCAGTCAACCACTTCGTAGTCCACAGAAGGCAGTGGCAGTCCGGCCACACCGGGCACGAAAGGTCCGATACCGGGCAATGAGGTCAGTAGTATCCCACCGGTCTCGGTCTGCCAGTAGGTATCGACGATGGGACATCTCCTCTGGCCGATCTTTTCGAAGTACCACTGCCAGGTGTTGGGATCGATCGGCTCTCCGACCGAACCGAGAATGCGTAGTGATGATAGGTCGTGTCTGTCCGGTAGTTCCGGTCCTTCCTTGCGGAGCATGCGTAGTGCAGTTGGAGCCGTGTAGAACTGATCCGGTTCGTATTTTTCGATAAGTTTCCACCAGCGGTCCGCCTTTGGGTAGTCGGGCGAGCCCTCGTACCAGAGGGTGGTCCCGCCAAGCAACAGAGGCCCATATAGCGTATATGAGTGACCTGTTATCCAGCCGATATCCGCCGTCGAGAAGAAGAGGTCGTCCTCGTGGAAGTCGAAGACCCATTTCATCGTCAGCGCAGTCTGGGTCATATAGCCGCCGATATCGTGTTTAATGCCCTTCGGCTTGCCTGTCGTTCCCGATGTGTAAAGCAAAAATCCGATGTCTTCGGAGTCCAGAGCTGCGGCTTCGTGTTTCTCGTCGGCGTTCTCCATCAGTTCGCTCCAGTAGCGGTCTCTACCTTTTTTCATTTCTGGATTTTCACCGGCTCTATCGACAACGATGCAGTTTTTCGCGCCGACCTCGTCCAGAACTTCGTCCAGCTGCTCTTTAAGTCCGATTATCTTTCCCCGTCTATACAGTCCATCGGCCGTGATTAGAATTTCAGAACCGGCGTCCTCCATCCTCTGCTTGACGGCCTGTGGTGAGAAGGCGGTGAAGACGATGGAGTGCCAGGCCCCGATCCTCTGGCAGGCCAGGGCCGCGACAGCGGTCTCCGGGATCATCGGCATCCAGAAAGTTACGGCGTCATCCTTTTCCACTCCCAGATCTTTAAGCACGTTTGCGAACTTCTGGACCTGTTCGTGCAGGTCGCCATAGGTCAGGACGCGTCTCTCTTCCTCTTCCAGTTCCGGCTCCCAGATCAGAGCCGGCTTGTCCTTCTTGTCCTCGAGATGACGGTCTATACAGTTGTAGGACAGGTTTGTTTTTGCTCCACGGAACCAGTGAAAGTAGGGTGGATTCCACTCCTCCGTTTCTTCCCAGTCTTCGTCGAACCAGTCCACCAGCTCCTCCGCTTTTTCCGTCCAGAAGCCTTTGGGATTTTCATTTGCCTTTTCGTATATCTTAGGATCGGAGACGATCGCCTTTTGCTTCATCTTTTTCGAGGGCCAGTAGATTCCACCCTCCTTTTCAATCCATTGTTCGCCTTTCTCACTCATAGTCTCATATTTCTTCCCCTGGTTTAAAAATCAGTTACAATTATAAATTAAGGAGCCACAATAAGACTAGTTGGAGGTGAAACTATGGTAGACTTTCAAAACATCGACGAGAAAACTATTGACCACGGAAACAACAACTTCATCCAGGTAGCCAGAACCAAAGCGGTTTCTGATGATGGAGAGAACGTTTTCCTTTCCCTGTCCAGTGGTTTTTACACTGAGGACAAGGAAAAACGGTTCAAGAAGAACTTCACGCTGCCGGATGACAACGAAGTGATCGACGAGATCATCGAGGCCCTTCAGAGTCTGAAGGAATAGTTTTGTTTGTTTTAGGGGCTATGGTGTAGCCAGGCCTAGCATGGCGAGCTCCAGAGAAACTTTTCGAAAAGGTTTCATCAAAATGGAGCGTTGATGCGCAAGCAGATGATAAAAAGCCGAGTTTACGGCATCTTGCCGAGGAGAAACTCGCGGACCCCCGTTCAAATCGGGGTAGCCCCACCATTTAACTCTCTTCTTCTCTCAGTGTTTCCAGATCCTTCTTGAGGTTTTTCAGAAGGTTCTCTCTGATTTCCTCTAGCTTCCCTTCTCCTCCGTAAAGGACTTCTTGAACGCAGTCTATGAGCTCTTCGGAAGCGAGGAGATCGGGAACCATAACGTAGTCTGCGCCCTCTCCGAGCAGCTCACTCGCCTCTCGGAACTTGTTAGATCTGACCACTTTCTTTGCTTCCGTTTCCAGGGTCAGAATCCTCTCGGATATGTTTCTCTGAGGTGCGGTCGATATTATCATCTTGGCCTCCTTGTGGTTGGCCATCTCCCAGGTCTCGCGCTCCGTGCCACTCTTGAATATGTAGTTCTCCAGTTCTTCGGCCATCTCCAGCTTTTCGGGGTTTATTTCTATGACCACGAAGTCCTCGTCCCTTTCCCTGAGATACTCGCCTATCTTCCTGCCCTGGACGTCGTAACCGACCAGGATTATATGGTCCTTGAGCGGAGTGCTTATCTGTGTTCGCGACCGCTGGATTTTTTCCGGCGCGTCGAAGGGAAGGTTCTTTGATAGCCAGGCGTATATCTTTTCGGAATACCTGTCCGTGTAGGCAGTGGTTATCATCGTTGTCGTCGTCGCGATTATGATCCCCTGGAACACGTACGGAGATATCATCCCGACCAGATGGGCCTGGATTATCAGTATCAGAACAAACTCGCTGATCTGGTCGAGTGTCAGACCGCACCGGTAGGCAGTTCTTTTGTCGTAGCCATACTGCATCAGGGACAGGGAGGTGAGAAGCGGCTTGACAAAAACCGTGATCAGTATTATCACGGCGGCTATGATCAGTGAGGGTAGACCGGGCATCGTCAGCAGGGCTCCAAGTGAGAAAAAGAAGACGGCGGCAAAGAAGTCCTTCAACGACTCCATGTTTTCTACCAGTTCTATGTTGTAGGGAAAGCGCGAGAAGGTCAGACCGGCAAAAAAAGCACCGACCACTATCGACAGTCCGGCCATCTCGGAAATAGTTATCATCAGGGCCAGGATGGATATCCCCGAGAGGAGCATCAGTTCTTCCGAAGAGTCGCAGATCTCGAAGATCCAGGGGAAAAGGAACTTTCGGATGGCAAGACAGACGGCCAACATACCACCGGCGACTGTTATTGTATATCCAAGATTGACATTGAAGAGAATCGGACTGAGGAGGAGTATCAGGCAGATTGCTAGTACATCGTGGATCACGTCCGTCGCCTCGGCCAGCCTTCCGTAGAGTAGCTCTACTGTGGCGTATTTCTCGACAAGCTCTGTTCCCGTCAAGGAGGAGCTGAAGACCACGGCCGCGCTGACGAAGACGGCGTCCAGGGTGCTGAAACCTGTGAAGTATAGAACTGCGAAGGAACCTATACCCAACCCGGCTACCTGTATGGCCACGCTGAACAGACTCCCGCCGATACCGTGTTTTAATTTATCCGGTTCGAGTTTGGCCCCGAAGATAAAGACGACGAACACTATTCCCCATTTAACCAGTTCGAGGAGAGCCTCTTCTCCGAGGAAGAGGCCGCCGATTATCCCCGCTATGATGTAGGCCGGTATTGTGAGTTTGAACGCCTTGTGGAAGATAAACAGGAATATCGAGGAGAGTACGAAGACCAAGGCCAGAAGATATATTACCTCAATCATAGTTTCGCCTCCCAGTCTATTATCTGTTTATCGCCTTCGATCATGTCTTCAAATGTGCCCCTCTCTTGGAGAAAGGCCTCTATATATTCGGTCATCTTTTCCGCGGACAGCATCCTCTTGATTATCACGAAGTCCGCGCCCAGGTCGTAGAGCTCCGCCGCTTCTTCTCTGTCGTTCGCCCTGAGGAAGAGGAGCACATCCTTCTTGCTTCCCTCTATAATCCTCCTGTTCACGGCTTCGTCCGGGGCCAGGCTGACGACCATATCCGCCCTCGCCAGTCCAACGGATTTCCTCATCTCACCGTGCTTTAAGTTCCCGAACACGAACTCGGCCTCGGAGTTCCTCATGAGCTCGATATAGTGTGGGTTCTTGTCTATGACCACCACGTCTCCGAACTTCTCCTTGAGTACAGGAACCAGACGTCTGGTCATCTCGTTGTATCCAACGATTATCGCGTGGTTCTCCATGGTCTTCATCTCGACATCCCCTTTCTCTTCCGACTCGAGGAATTTCATATAGGGCTTGAGCCTCCGGTACAGCTGATCATTAAACTTTATGAGGTACGTTGAGACAGCCATTGTGATTACAACCGTCAGACTCAGGTATCCAAGGATGCCTTCTCTCACAAGACCGGAACCCACGGATACCGCACCAACCACCAGAGCGAACTCGCTGCACTGTGTCATATTTATACTTCCCTTGAACGACGTTTCCAGGGAGAACTTCTCTCTGTCTATCAACCAGAACATTATCAGGAAGCTGACAGGCATCAACACGGCAGAAGATATCAGTGCCTCCTTCCAGTGTGCGAAAAGACTCGCCCTGGTCAGCTGTAAGCCTATGGAGGTGAAGAAGAGGGCTATGAAGAAGTCGGTCAGGGGCCTCATCTGTTCCTTCATCTCTTCACTGAACGATGTCTGTGCTAGACCCAGACCCGCTATGAAAGCCCCGACCTCTATGGACACGCCCAGGTAGCTGGAGATAGCTATAAACAGAAAGGCCCAGGCTGCGCCGTTTATCAGGAGCAGATGTTTGTTGTTCCCTATCTCTTCGACTATCTTCGGGATAAGGTGTCTTGATGTCTGATAGGAGAAGACTGAAAACGCCAGGAGGATGCCCATCACCTTGAAGAAGTTGATCGCTATTGGTACGGGTCCGCTGAGATTGGGCGAAGAGAGAAGTGTCAGGACCACCACCACGAATATGTCCTGGATGAGCAGGACGCCGACATCTATCTTTCCCGGGAGTGTGACCGCCTCTCCCTTGTCCACTAGCGTTTTAACTACCACGGCCGTAGAAGCATAGATCGTGGCGAGGCAGATGACCAGTATCTCCGCGCCCCGGAAGCCCAGAAAGTATGCCAAGAAGGCGGAAAAAACGCCCTGGATAGCTATCTGCAGAGACCCGATCCTGAGTACGGGTTTCAGTATGTTCTTTATAGATTCGAACTTCAGTTCGAGTCCCAGCAAGAAGAGCAGGAGAGCCAGTCCGAGCTCGGAGACCAGCTCTATGAGACTTCCCTTGGATACCAGGTTCAGAAAGACCGGGCCGAGGATTATTCCCGTGGCGAGGTAGGCAACGAGGTTCGGCTGGCAGGTCTTGTGGGCCAGAAAGCCGAGAAAGGTGGCGGCGACTATCAGGATTACGAAGTCCCAGGTTATGAAAAGTCCTTGTGCTGTGGCTATCTCTAACATGATTAGTCCTGTTTTCTTTTGGGCGACCCCATCGGTCGCTACATAAATTTATTTAACTGTTCCGTTTTAAATATGCTTATATGCCTCAGCAATGTCCTTTTTGCCAGATAATTCAGGGCGAGCAGGAAGCGGAAAAGGTCTACGAGGACGAAAAGGTAGTCGCTTTCCTCGACATCCGTCCTTCCGCCAGAGGTCATACACTAGTCGTTCCCAAGAAACATGTCTCGTCAATCGGACAGCTACCGGAGGAAATGGTTGAAGGACTGTTCCTGGGCGTCAGGAAGACTATTGATCGGTTGGAGAACGGATTAAATCCGGACGGCTTCAACGTCGGCTGGAATCATGGACAGGCGGCCGGACAGGCCGTTCCTCATTTGCATGTCCACGTCCTCCCAAGGTACGAAGACGATCAGGGCGGACCGATTCAGGCCGTGGTCCGTAGCGAGGTCAAGGAAGACGTATCTTCCATCGCGAAGAAGATCGGGTCCGGGTCAGGAGAGAAACCAAACAAGCAGCGGACAAGGATGAGTACTGAAGAAGAAAGGAAAGAGGAAACGATGGAAAAGAAGAAGCCGGAGGACAGTGAGGAAGAAGACAAGGACGAGGAAAAAGAAGAGGACGAAAGTAATAAAAGTGCTAAACTTCAATGGAAAGAAATGAAAAAGCCTAAATACTGAACAATATGCGGCCGTGGTCTAGCGGCTAGGACTCGAGCCTTCCAAGCTCGCAACCCGGGTTCAAATCCCGGCGGCCGCATCTTTTTAATTCTCCTTAACTCAATATTGATAGATGTCCTGGCACGGCAAGACTCTCGAGGAGGTTTTCTCGGATCTTGGAACGTCGAAGGAAGGATTGAGTGAGAAGGAGGCGGAGAGGAGACTGGAGGAGGAAGGAGAGAACCGAATCAAGAGCGATCAGACTACATCGCCCTTTCGTATCCTTCTGGATCAGTTCGACGACAATCTCATATACCTTCTGATGGCCGCGGCCTTTCTTTCAGTATTTGTTGGCTTTCTTCCCGGCCACGAACCTCGGTACATGGAGTCCATAATAATATTTGTGATACTTCTGGCCAACGGCCTCTTCGGATTCTACCAGGACTACAAGGCAGAGAAATCCATAGCGGCTCTCAAGAAGATGGCTTCATCTCAGACAAATGTGATAAGGGATGGGGAAAGAATCGAGGTCGATTCTGAGAAAGTGGTTCCGGGTGACGTCGTGCAGCTGGAACAGGGCGATGCAGTTCCTGCGGATGCTAGACTGATAGAGGTTGAGTCCCTGGCCACGGATGAGTCCGCACTCACAGGGGAAAGTGTTAACGTCTCCAAGAAACTCTGTACCCTGGAGGACGATATTTCTGTGGCGGACAGGGAAAACATGGTGTTCAAGAATACGCACGTGGTCAAGGGACGAGGCAAGGCAGTGATTGTCGAAACAGGCATGGGCACAGAGATGGGAAGCATAGCGAAGGAGCTGGAGGAGGTGGAGGAAAGAGAGACCCCGTTCCAGGTCGAGGTAGACGAGATGGGGAGGAAGATAGGCTATATAGTTATAGGTATAGTACTGATGGTTGCCCTTTTTCAGTTTCTACTGACCGGGGCCACACCAATAACTATATTCCTCATGGCCATAAGCCTGGCTGTGGCCGCGATACCCGAGTCCCTTCCTGCTATAGTCACGTTCACTATGGCCCTTGGCTCGAGGAAGATGCTGGAAAAGGATGCGTTGGTTAGGAGACTCCCGGTTGTAGAAGCCCTGGGCTCCGTGAACTATATCGTTACAGACAAAACAGGGACGCTTACAGAGGGGACCATGACGGTCGAGAAACTGTATTTTCAGAATGAGGATTACGAGGTCACGGGAAAGGGGACCGAAACAGAGGGCAAGTTCCTGAAGGGCGACGAGGTCGTCGGAGGCGATGAGTTGAGACCACTTCTGGAATGTGGTGTTTACTGCAACAACGCCGAACCGGCTGGGAAAAAATCCGAGAAGGACTTCCATGGAAGCCCGACCGAGGTGGCAATTCTTGTTTCAGGGATGAAGGCCGGTCTGGAAGACGATAAGGAAAGGGTGAGAAGCGTGCCCTTCTCTTCCCACAGGAAAAGGATGACAGTCGTTACGGAGGATATGACGGCCTATATGAAAGGCGCTCCCGAAGTCGTACTGGAAAAATGCGATCGGATTCTGGAGGACGGTGAAGTCAGGGAACTCACCGAGGAGAAGAGGAAAGAGATAATAGAAAAGAACCATGAGTTTGCAGGAGAGGCGCTCCGTGTTTTGGCCTTTGCCCGAAAGGAAGTCGAGGACGAAGGCGTTGAAGACGAAGAATTAGAGGAAGGAATGGTATTTCTCGGCCTCCAGGGTATGATAGACCCACCGAGAAAGGAGGTCAGAGGGGCTGTGAAGGATTGCAGGGAGGCTGGAATAAAGGTGGTCATGGCTACAGGTGATAATGTTGAGACGGCCAAGGCGGTGGGAAAGGAACTGGGCTTCGATCCTGAGAAGGCAATGACAGGCCAGGAGCTGGAGAACATAAGCGACGGCGAATTGAAAGAAAAGGTACAGGAGGTGGAGATATTTGCCAGGGTTTCACCTCATCACAAGGTCAGGATCCTTGATGCATTGCAGCACCAGAACTTCAACGTCGCGATGACCGGCGACGGTGTCAATGATGCGCCAGCACTGAAGGACTCCGACGTAGGAATAGCCATGGGCATGAGAGGGACGGACGTGGCCAAGAAGAGCAGCGATATGATACTCCAGGACGACAATTTCGTGACGATACGGGACTCTATTTCCGAAGGCAGACATATATTCGACAATATAAGGAAGGTCACCAACCAGCTCCTTTCGACGAATTCCGGCGAGGTTATGTTTGTATTTCTTGGCACAGTAATAGGCGGTCTGTTCTTCCATCAGTATTTCACCGGACCAAATCCGGTGGTGCTTACAGCCGTCATGATTCTCTGGGTGAACTTCGCCAGTGATGGACCACCGGCCATGGCGCTCGGTGAAGACCCCAAGGTAGAGGGAATAATGAAGAGAAAGCCAAGAGGGAGAGACGAATCTATAATAGATAAGAAAGTACTTGCCATGATACTGGCTACCGGGCCTTTGGCGGCTTTGATTATGCTCCCACTGTTCTTCATTCACATAGAGAACTTCGTTCTGGCCCAGACTATGCTCTTCATATCCCTCGCGCTTTTCGAGATCATGATGTTCCATATAATAAGGAGGGACTACAACCTGACTCTCTGGGAGAACAAGTATCTGCTTGGAGGGATAGTGGCCGCTTCACTGTCCCATCTTTTTGTTCTCTATACACCGCTCTCGAACTACTTCGGCGTCATTCCTCTCGGTCTCGGTGAATGGGGTCAAATAGGCCTGGTTTTGATAGCTTTCGGTGTTGTGGAGACACTGTACACGAGACTTCTTTCAAAGAAATACGAGACTAGAGAGTTCAGTGAATAGCGTAAATCTGTATTCGGATTATATAAACTTCAAAGAGGAAATGGACCACATGAAGCCAAAATGGCAAAGGAAGATTGCGAGAGAAAGGATGGAAATACTGTTCGAGGAGGCGGAGAAGGCCTTTCCCGAGCATCAGGAGAGATCGGACCGGTATGTGGAGCTGGCCCGGAAGATCGGGATGCGTTACAAAGTCAAGATCCCGAAGGAGTACAAGCGCCGCTTCTGTTCGAACTGCTATAGCTATTTAAAACCTGGCGTAAATTGTAAGGTAAGAGTCAATTCCGAGGAAAAGACAGTCCGCTGGGAATGCGAGGAGTGCGGCAACTTACATCGCTATCCGTACCGCGACGATAAGTGATATTTAAACTTTAAAAACCTTGATGTTGTATTAAAAAAGGCGTGAGAATATGGTTACAGTTTACGATGTCAAGCCGAACAGGCTGATCGAAAAGACCAAAGAAGAGCTGAAGAAGAGAGAAGAAGTGGAGAGTCCCGACTGGAGCGATTACGTCAAGACTTCGGCCGGCAAGGAAAGACCGCCGGAACAGGACGACTGGTGGTTCATCCGGACCGCATCCCTCCTGAGGAAGGTCTATATTGAAGGCCCGATCGGAGTCAACAAGCTAAGAAGGGAGTTCAGTACAAGAAAGAACCGTGGCCATCAGCCCGAAAAGACGTATCCCGCCGGTGGAAAGATAATCAGAACCGCTCTGCAGCAGCTGGAAGACGCTGGACTGGTGGAGAAGGAAGACAAAGAGGGCAGAGTAGTCACATCGGAAGGCCAGTCATTCCTCGACAACCTTGCTTACGAAGTAAGGGAATGATAATATGGACGAGGAAGAGTTAAAGAAACTCAAGGAAAAGAAAAAGAAAGAGCTGCAGGATCAGATGGAGGATCAGCAGGAAGAGCAGCTCGAAGCGATGAAACAGCAACAGAAGAAAATACTCAGACAGACACTGACCGGTGACGCGCTGGAGCGACTGGGAAGAGTTCGTTTGGCCAGCCCGGAAGTAGCCCAACAGCTCGAGAGCTATCTTGTCCAGCTCAAACAGACCGGACAGATCCGGAACAAAATTACCGAGGACAAGCTTAAACAGATACTAAAGACCGTAAAGGACGAAAGCAAACAGGACTGGAATATCAAGAGGAGATAGTATGGCTTCAAGAAAATCGAAAGGAAAGAAGAAAAAGCTGATCAAGAAAGGCAAGGTTTCAGACGCACCTATCTGGGCCACGATCAAGAAGTATGGCATGAAGAGAAGCAGGAGCCGAAGGATCCGCGTCAACAAGACCAAACACTGGAGAGATTGAAGATGAAAGAAGGAACCTATTCCGTGCCTTTGAAACTGAAATCTGTTTCACGGAGAAAGAAGGCTAAAAAAGCAGTCCGTCAGTTGAAGCAGTTCGTCAAGAAGAGAACGGACAAGCACGTAAAGATAGATCAGGACCTTAACGATGTTATCTGGAGCCGTGGCATGCAGAAGCCGCCCTCTTCCCTCAAGATAAAGATGGTAGAAAGAGGAGACTCGGTTATGGTCCTCCCGGTCGACAAGAAGATAGAAGAGGAGTTCAAGTGCGAAGAGTGCGGCAAGACGTTCTCGACCGAGAAGGGACTGGACATGCATGTCCAACGTTCTCATAAGGAGGAAGAATCAGAAGAGAAGTCAGAAAAGAAGGAAGAAGCCCACGAATGCGAGATCTGTGGCAAAGAATTCGACACGAAGAGAGGACTTTCCATCCATCAGTCACAGAGCCATAAGGAAGACGAAGAAGAGGACTACGAGCAGGCCCTGAGCGGAACGATAGGCGACGGCAAGAAAAAGATCAACGCCATGGACAATCCCGACTACGAGAAACTACTCGAGATGGAGAAGGAGAACAAGGATAGAAAGGGGATGAAGCAGTTTCTTGAGGGCAAACTTGAAGAATAATCATGCCTGTTATCGATAAGATTAATTTTGACGGAAGTGTAAATCTAGGTCTCCACGCCGAGACGACCGACAGTTTCTGTTTGATCAATCCAAGTCTCTCGGGAAAGTGCTACGACGAAGTCAAGGAAGTTCTCGACGTAGAGACGATAAAGACTACTATTGCTGGTTGCAAGATGACCGGTATCCTGGCTGCGGCCAACAAGCACGGTGTTGCCGTACCCCAGAACATCGAGAAGTCAGAGAAGATGGTGCTCGAGGACAACGGAATCGATTACAAGGTCATCCGGACAAAACACACGGCCCTGGGCAACATGATCCTCGTCAACGACGAGGCCTGTATAATTTCTGAAAAGATAAGCGACAAGAAAGAAGAACTGGAGGAACTGTTTCAGGTTCCGGTCAAAACGGCTACTATAGCCGGACTCGAGACTTTAGGCACTACAGGAGTCGTGACGAACAGAGGTTTTCTCTCGCACAGGGACACAACGGATGAAGAGATGAAGAGGATAGAAGACCATTTCTCACTAAGGGTCGGTATCGGCACAGCCAACTTCGGTTCCGTCTATGTCGGAGCAGCATTGCTGGCGAATTCTAAAGGCGTTCTAACCAGCCACAGAACCACAGGACCGGAGATCGGCCGCATCGACCAAGCTTTAATATCTACCGAATAATATTAGGATAACGGTGTTACTATGTTCGGCCAGTTCAAGAAAAAGGTAAACAATGCCATCGGGACTGTAAGTGAGAAAGTCTCCGAGAGAGAAATAAAGAAGAGCGACCTCGAGGATATTCTCTGGGACCTGCAGGTTTCTCTATTTCAGTCGGACGTAGCCGTGGAGACGGCTGAGAAGATAGCCGATGACATCGAGGAAGAACTGGTCGGCCAGCAGGCGAAACGAAGGAAGATCGAGAAGATAATCCGCGACGCCTTCCACGACTCTGTAAAGTCTATACTCGGACAGGGAGAACTGGATCTCGTGAAAGAGATAAAGAACGGGGAAAAGCCGGTGACGGTTCTGTTTCTAGGCTTCAACGGTTCCGGCAAGACTACAACTCTGGCCAAGTTCGCACACACTCTCAAACAGGAAGACCTCAGTCTGGTCTTCGCGGCCGGGGACACGTACAGAGCTGCATCGATCGAGCAGATAAGCCAGCACGGGGACAAACTGGACGTGAAAGTGGTCAAACACGACTACGGAGCCGACGCGGCGGCCGTGGTCTATGATGCCTTCGAGCACGCCAAATCAGAAAAGAAGGACGTCGTTCTCGCCGATAGCGCGGGAAGAAGCCATTCCGACGCCAACCTGATGGACGAACTCAAAAAGATATGCCGGGTTAACGAGCCCGACTACAAGATACTGGTTCTTGATTCACTAACCGGAAACGATGTCGTCGAGCAGGCCAAAAAGTTCGAAGAAGCGGTCGGTGTCGACGGTATCATACTTTCCAAGATGGACGTCAACGAAAAAGGAGGTGCCGCGCTTTCCGTGGCTCACTCGATAGAGAAGCCGATTCTCTACATAGGTGTCGGTCAGGAGTACGACGACCTGGAAAGGTTCGACCCGGAAGATATGATCGAAAGGATTCTTGAGTAACTAGGCTACCGTTTCCTTGCTATCTTCTCTTTCCCTTACAACAGGAGGTTCGTAGTCTTCGAACTCCAGCTCGCCTACCTTTTCCCAGTTCTCTTCGTTGAGCACGACCATTTCTTCCTCCGAAATCACGTAGAGATTGTCGTTGATGTAGGCTGCACGTTTTGCGTTTCGGGTCGGAACAACCTTTTCCAGTTCCAGTCCGTCCTCGTAGGAGAAGACGTAGCCTCCTTCCCTGGCCGGTAGGAAGAATATTCCATGTTTCCTGTCCATGAGGAAGGCTCTGTGTGTCTGGCTGACATCGGACCAGTGTTCGTCCAGCAAGTACTTATCCACTTCCTCTGGATTTTCTACGTCCGAGACATCAAAGACGGACAGCTTGACCTTGCCGTCCTCTTCACCAATTCCGAGTATCGTGTCATTTGATAGTGGATGTAGGTAGGACGAGTATCCCGGGATTTTCAACTCGCCTTCCTTCGTGGGCGACGAAGGATCTGATAGGTCTAGGATGTAGAAGGGATCTACCTTTCGGTACGTGACAACATAGCCTTTGTCTCCCATGAAACGGACGGCGTAGATCCGTTCCGTTTCACCAAGACCTTGGACTGAACTCATCCTTTCTAGCTCTTCGTCCAGTATGTATACATCGTTCTCGGAACTGTCCCAGTTGCCGACTGTGGTCGCTACCCTCAATTTTCCGTCCTCCTCGTCCATCGAAAACTGGTTCAGTGGCTGTCCGGGCACCTCGCCCGTTGCCTCGACCTCAAGACCGTCTTCTGTGGAAATCTTGACGATGGTTGTCGTCTCGAGTTCTCGGAGATGGTTTTTGATATATTCCTCCCGTTTGTTGCTTAGTTCGTTTTCCAGTTTTCTCCTCTCTTCCTGACCCAGGGAAGCTATGTACTGTTCAATTATTAGATTCACTTCGACCTGCTTGGCCTGTCTGGAGAGATCGTAGTTCATTACCTTTTCTACTCGGTCCAGAATTCTCTCTGGGAAAAGACCTTCGCCTTCCTCCTGTAGGAACTCGTGCATCATCTCGGCCTGGTCCTTTTCCTTCGTGGAGGTCACATAGATCGCATCCTCTGACTGGTAGACCAGCGAGTTTCTGTCCGAGGCGACGAAGGAGACACTGTCCTCTATACCACCTCCATCGGGATCTATTCTGAAGGTGTGGTACGTAATGTCTACGGCAGCCGGATCGATTGGATGGTAGATATCCGTGCAGGCGACATCCACGGCCTTTCCGTTTTCGACCAGAGGTCTTGCTGGACAGGGACTATGTCGATTTATCTGCTCTTTGATCGTTAGGTATATTTCACCATCCTTTAACCTTGCCCCGGCGAGCGATCCGTTCATCTCTAGCTCCCATTTCTCTTCGGGGTCCTCCTGATCCGAGATATTATAGCCTGCGATCTCCTCGTAGTTGAAGACGATCAAGGTATCGTTCTTTAGCAACATCTGACCAGAATTGTTTATTTTATTCAATAAGGACACGTTCTCTGCCGGTAGCGCATCTATAACCTTAGTTTCGCTCCGCCATTGTTTCGGCGAGAAGAAGATTGTATTACCATCTGTCTTGACGATGTCTGGCTCGTCGATACCTCTTTCCTGAACATTGGTCTCCGAGACACGGTCCGGACTGGTTTTCACATCGGCTTCGCCGCCTGCGTCGGACGCCGTTTCTCTTACGACCTGCGGTGACCCGACCCCATCGGTCAGGTAGCCGCTGCTCTCGGGAGCCTCTTCCAGGTAGCTCTTGAAATCCTCGATGGAGGAGAACTTCTTGACCGAAGGGCTGGTCGCGTTTTGTTCAGGACTGAAAAAATAAACGAAAGCGGAGCCTAAAACCAGCAGTGAAATCATGAAAAGGACGAATTTTTTCTCCATCTTTATCACAATAGTCTAGGTGCTTAGTTTCTATTTAAATTTTGTTTCACTCGAGAAACAAAAGTTTATATAGATTTTAACTCAATCTTAGACCATGAAATACTGGACTCTTGGTGTTCTGGTTGCGGTAGTAGTCTTCGCGATAGCGACACCTATTTCTTATCTTGCTCTCGGAGAACTCTACGGCCAACCTCAGGAGACATACCAGCAACAGGTCTCTATCACCGACACAGCCGAGCGATCTGCACAGCCAACCAGGTCTAGTGAGGAAGGAAAGAACGTTTTACCGATGTCTCTTGGACTCGGCGGAGTTCTCAGTGTTTTTACCTTTGCGGTCTGGCAGGGCAGCTCGATGGTCCAGCAAAACATAACTTCCTATCTTCTGGACAAGGATCTCGGCGACCTGACCGTCAAGGATCTGGAGATGATCGAGAAGATGAGAAGGATGCGCCAGTTCACATTACCCCGTGTCATGGAGGAATCGGAGACCTCCGTCTCTAGATCGACGGCCTGGCGACTTATCCAGAAGCTGAGCGAGAAAGAGCTTGTTGAAGAAGAATCAGGCGTCTCAAATACCGGAGGCCGAGGCAAACCAAGCCGGGTCTACCGCTATGTCGGACCCTGAATAAAGAATTTATAACTGGCTTCTCAATAGTCTAGGTATGGAACTAGAAGAGAGACTGGAGATGGTGACACGACTCGCGGATGAGGTCGTGACCGAAGATGAACTGAGGGAGATACTGAAGGAAAAGGACGAGCCGGTTGCCTACATCGGTTACTCTCCGACAGGAATGATGCACATCGGACATTTTTCACTTATCAGAAAGATAGCTGATTTCCTCCGAGCCGGTTTCAAGTTCAAAGTATTGGTCGCGGATGTTCATGCGGAACTGGACGTGGAGAAAACGCCCCTTGAGTTGGTCGAGGCCAGGGCCGAGTGGTACGAAGAAGCACTGAAGGGAATGCTGGAAGCGACCGGAGTCAGTCTCGACAATCTGGAGTTCGTCCGCGGCAGCAGCTACCAGCACGATAAAGAATACCAAAAAGGATATATGCATTTGATGGAAAACGCCACCGTAACCCGGGCTCAGCGAGCCTCTAGCGAAGTCGTCCGCCACGAGGACGGGATGAAGGCTTCAGGAATACTCTACCCCTTCCTGCAGATCATGGACTGCGTCGCCCTCGACGTGGACGTCGCCTACTCCGGGACAGATCAGAGAAGGATCTACATGCTGGGAAGAGAGACGTTGCCCAGGGTTGGCGAGGAAAAGGTAACCTGTGTGTTTTCTCCTTTGCTCGGTGGCCTGAACAAGGGCAAGATGAGCGCCTCTGTCGAGTCGTCCAAGATCAACGTCATCGACGACCCGGAGACCGTAGTGGAGAAGATGAAGGACGCCTACTGTCCGGCCGGTGAAAAGAAGAACAACAGTGTTCTCGGTTACGCAAAATACTTGCTCTTCCCGGTCCTTGAGAGCAAAGACAGGGACTTTCTTGTCGAAAGGCCGAAGAAGTACGGCGGGAACCTGAGTTACAGTAGCTTCGAGGAGATGGAGCAGGACTTCCTCTCTGGAGAGCTGCACCCACAGGACCTCAAGGAATCGATGGGTAGAACCCTGGCCGAAATTATGGAACCGATCCGCAAGCGATTCGAAAAGAAGAGCGACCTGACGAAGAGGGCCTATCCGGACGAATCGTAGTCAAGCCTTTTATCTTTTATCCTTTAATTCTATATTATGAATAACAATTTTGTTTATCCTGGTCATCCGAAAGAAGAGGAATACATAAGCGAAGTTATGAATATACATTTTGATTCAGAAAATGGAACCCCTTACTGGCTAGATAAGAAGAAGACGTATGATTTTGATCCTAAAGAGGATATAAAGTCCTTTGCAAGCCTGGATAAACTATCTGAGGTAAATCAAGAGGAATTAATATATAAACGACTTGAAAATTTCATACCTAAATTGTTTTCTAAAACAGATTATATAGTAGGTGAAAGCTCCGGGACTACCGACCATAAAAAACAGATTCCTTGGCACCAGAAAACTTCCGATAAAACTGTTGACTGGTACAAATACAATTTAGATCTTCATGACTTTCCCGAAGGGGAGAACTGGATGTCTATAGGTCCCTACGGCCTCTACGAGGAACATATGAAGAAGACCGCAAACATGAGAGACGGACTTTTTTATCCAGTTGCAATAGAGACAAGAGGTATTAAGAATATGGCAGACTCCGCCGGTGATTTTAAAGAGAATCCGTGGAAACTTTGGAAACTGTATGAGGCACTCAAGTTCAAGAACTACATAGAGCCGACATTCAAGACCGCCAAGGAGAAGTTAGAAACAGAAGATATAGGCGTTGTAACTTCTGCGCCTCCATTTTTGGAGATATTGGCAGAAGAAGGTTTCACTGATTTTGAAGGTGTATTAGTTAGTGGAACGGGTTTTGATGCTGAAGCTTACGAGAGTCTAGACAATATCTTCCCTAACGCTGATGTTGTTGCAATGTACGCGACTTCTTTTTTTGGTCCTGCCTTCGACCACCCCGACAATGATTCCTATGTGCCTAAATATTTCCCTTATCCAGGAAGAGTCTGCCTGGATGTCGTAGATCCTGAAACCAAAGAACCGGTAGATTATGGTGAAAGAGGCCAAGTAAAGTACGACATTGTGGAGCCGCACTTTTTATGGCCCAACCACTACGAGAGGGATTCTGCAGAGAAAGTCGGGCCTAAAGAACCCTTTAAGTGGTGCGGTGTTAAAGATATCCAGTCTCTCTCATAGATTGTCTAACTTTTTTTTCAGTTTCCACAAAGAGGGACTTAAATAATATATAAAATTGTTGAAGAAGAAAGGTATGTATCTTGGAAGTGAAGTCCTTCTCTTTTTACTATAGGCCTTTAACCAACTTTTCTCTCCAAATTTAGCCACATCGACTATATCTTTAGTCTTTTCGCCGAAGGCCGGATCCGCAACCTCCCATTTATCATTCACTTTTATCTCGGCAACAGCATGGAGTATCGTGTCTGGTTCCTCTTTTTTCTTGTTTTCGATGTCGCATTTCATTATAAGATATCTTGCAGGTATTCCCTGGCTCCTGCAAAGTGCAATTAGGAGGTTGGTGTTGTCCATACACAGGGCCTCTCTTTTGTCTCTTTTAAGAACACCCCTCGCACCTACAATCTTTCGAACCTTCCAAGTATATTCGTCACGCACCCAGTTGAAAAGTTCTTTTGCTTTATCTCTTTTGACATCTAAGCTCCCAGCAACTCTTTCAGCAGTATCAACCACTTTTTTGAAATCAGACTCGCAAAAATAAGATGAGTCAAGATATTTCCTATTATCTTCCATATACTTGAATTGTAGAAAGTGATATATAACTCTCAGATGAAGAAAAATGCTTAAGTATCTTGGGGAGAAATAATTGTGAGTGATAATTTGAACCTATACGACTTAGAGGACTTGGATAAACAAGGCCTAGATTTAGAGGATCTTAAAGATAAGAGAGTAGATTATACCACCGACTTTGCCTACGAAAATTCTCCTTTCTATAAAGAACATTTAAAGGAGTATAATGTTGACCCATCCGAAGTAAAATCCATAGAAGATTTATCCCAAATTCCTGAGGTAGACGCTGAGGATATACTCCAAAATCAACCACCCAACACCCAGGACTTTAAGTTTAGATCCCTGCCGAAAGGTCAGGCTCGCCGACCTTTCACAACTTCAGGAAGCACTGGAAATCCAAAGACTATCTTTTACTCATATGATGATATGAAAAAAATGGCAAATACAATAAAAAATGGACTCAAAATTACGAATTGCAAGGAAAACGATTTATTCTACAATAAATTTCCTTTTGTTGGACTGAATATATCCTGTATTGCAATGGAAGAAGGGGTGAATGAGCTAGGAGCCGAGAGTATCCCTGTCTCAAACACTCCGTACCCACCGCAAAGAGAGGGGGAAATTATAGAAAGTTTCGAACCGACAGTTATGCTTGGTTTACCATCTCATGTTGATTCAGCATCCCGGAAGTTTAGGGAGAAAGGTTACGATCCCAGTGAATGGACCATCGATAGAATACTTCTTGCGGGCGAGCCTGTATCTGATTCCAGGAAAGAAAGGATATCGGAAGAGTATGCCGCCGAAGTTTATGAATTTCTCGGGACAACCGAAGGAGGTGCATTTGCATGGGAATGCCCCGAACATAATGGCCTACATCTCATGGAGGAGAGTACGCACGTTGATGTTTTAGATGAAGAAGGTAACAAACTACCAGAGGGCGAAGAAGGCAAATTAGTTTTAACGAACCTTATGCCTAAGGATTCTAAATCAGCCATGCCTCTAATAAACTACAATCAAGGAGACTTGGTAACAAAATATGTTGAGGATAGTTGTGGATGTGGACTACCTTTAGAAAAAATATCCCCACCCAACAGGCAAAGTAATTCATTTATAATAGCTGGTGTAAACCTTCGTCCCGAGTACTTTGAGGATATAATTTACTCTCAGGAAGAACTTGGTGAGGAATTAAACGGTGAATATCAAATAATAGCCAACTACGATGAAAGGACAGGACAGGATTTCCTAACAGTAAAACTTGAATCGAATGAATGGGCCGGCGAACTGGCTAAGGATGTAAGCTTGGATTCCGAGGAGAATGAAATACCTTACAAAGTCGGTAAAGAGTTTCTGAAAAACCATGAACAGCTTAAGGATACCGTGGAAAATGTAGATGCAGGAAGAATTGATGTAGAGATGGTCGAAGAAATAGAAATGCCCCCGGGCAAACCGAAGAGATTTATAGATAAAAGAAAAGGATAATATTAATATGAGCCAGAGCTTTTTTTCGCACCTTATAGATACAGGTCAATTCAG